>JAUQXD010001347.1 GCA_030834835.1 Thermoflexales bacterium
CATGATCCGGCGTGACAAAGCTGTTTTGCACCACCGGGTCGCGATTCAACAGCGGCGTGCCGTCTTCTTCACCGAAACCAGAGTGCACGATCCACAGGCGGTCGATGATGCCGTCGCCGTCCAGATCATAGTTGGCCCAGTCGAAGCCGGGGATGGTGTTGCTGATGGCATTGACGCGATCGAGGGCATCGGTTACCAGATCGCGCGCATCGCCCGCGCCGGGAATCAGGCCGCCGCGCGACGTGCTGACGCCAGAGCGAGCGCCCGGGCACTGATCGGCGTCGTAATACCAGGTGGAGTGCGGCACTTGCACCCAGCCGACCACATCGCCGGTGATGGTGTAGGTATTGGTCGACAGATCGCTAAAGTATTCTTTCACCGATTGGCCGATGAAACTTTCGAAGACCGTCGAGTTGTCCTGGCGTGTGTAGCTGATGTTCACGCCGTTGCCAAACATGAAATCGGTGAACCACTGCTTGTTGAAGTCCGGCGTCCAGATAGAGTCGCCCGACCGATCAGTGGCCGAGCGCGGCTTCTCGATCTGGTTGTGCAGCGGGCCGGTGTACGTAAACGTCTGCGTCTGGGTGATGATCTTCGAGCAGTCACCCGCGCCAGTGCCAAGCTCGGCCGGATCAGCGATGCCCTTCGGATCCCACGTGCTGACGCCCTGCGTCCAGGTGAAAACATCGGTCCCGGCGAATTCAACCAGCACCACCAGCACCCGATCGGTGCCGGTTTGCGCTAACGAAGCCGCTTCGGCCGTCTGGCCGGCTTCCAGCATGCGCTGGCGTTCCATCATGCGGGCTTTGTCCAGCGGGTTCGGTTGATCGATCGGTTTGACCGCTGCCGGTTTGGCCGACACTTTTACATCGCCAGTGCGCTCGGCGGTCGTGGTATCCGCCGCCCGCGCTCCGGCCTGCGCATCGATTGACACAACGGTCTGCTCAGGCAGACTGCTGCGATTCAGGGTCGCGGCTGACAGAACGCCCACCAACCCCAGAACAACCGCCACGATCACCAGCGAATTCAAAACAACGTGTAATCTGCGCTGCATACGAGGTTCCTCCTAATGGGATGCGAAATTGACTGTAACAAGTTACGGGCACATCAACTACAGCTGCACACCTTCGGCTCAGGGCGCGATCGACCTCCTTTCCGTTCCGTGTCAGCAAGGTCGCTATGATTGGGGACAACGGGGTTTATGCACAAAGAATTAACAAGAAGCACATCATAAATACAAACGAAACCAGATTGAAACCTCAAGAGTTCATTCTCGTCCCGTCAGTAGGCGATGTCAACATGACAGACGTCACATAGTTTCACCGACGAATGTCATGGCACGAACTACCTGATCAGTGAGGGCCTAGCAATTCTCAATTTGACCGAGGAGCAAGCACGCCCGCGTGCGCGCGAAGCGGGGCGCAAACCGGCGTCTGGGGACGCCTGACTCCTCATGTTCAAGCCAGAATGAGAATTGCTGAGTGAGGGCATTCGATGTAACGAGTCTATTCGGTGAGGTGATTGATGGGTTACAAAAGTTGCTGGAGATTGATGCCCGGCCCGACTCGATAGGTCTTCAACGCCCGGCGGAACCGAGCGGACAGCTGCGGCCAATCGAACGGTTGAGGGTCGTCGGATGCCGCACGCTGCGCGTCGATCGATACAACGGCGATCGCCTGGTAACCGTAATCGCACACCGCAATCGGCGAGGCTTCGATGTCAATGTCGCGCGCGAAGATTTGCGCCTCATGCCCGCGCACGTTGCGGCCAAACACCTCAGAGCGCGGCATGGCATAGCCCTGGTCGGCCAGCCAGTCGAAGACGTGAGCGCCGTCGATGGTCAGCTGACGTTCGGTGACGATGCGCATGGGCGTGAAGATGAAGGGCTGATCGAACAACGCCACACCCAACGTGAGCGTCACTTCGCCCTGCGCGACGATCTCCCACTTCGATCGCTGCGCGACATCCAGCGCGCCGTCGCCTGTCAGCAGCAGCCCGCGAAAATCATACGCCACGCACACGCCCATCGAAGTGATCGCTAGATCAGTCATGTCAATCAGAGATTAAAGCACGGAGGACGCGGCGGTCTTCGCAGGTGCATCGTATCCTCCGTGGTAACTGGTTTCTTAAATCGTCGGTCCGGCCGCGATGACTTCTGCCGCGGCCTGGTCTTTGTACTTACCGAAGTTCTTGACGAACAGAGCCGCGAGTTCGCGCGCCTTCTGATCGTAAGCCGCCTTGTCCGCCCACGTATTGCGCGGATTCAGTACCTCGGCGGGTACGGCGGGGCACGCCACCGGAATAGGCAAACCAAAGATCGGATCGAGTTCAGTGGGTACGTTATCCAGATCGCCATTGAGGGCCGCGTGCACCATCGCGCGCGTGTACGCGATCTTCATCCGATTGCCGACGCCGTACGGGCCACCGCTCCAGCCGGTGTTGACCAGCCACACTTGCGCTTGATGCCGCGCCAGTTTACGGCCCAACATCTCGGCATAGACGGTGGGATGCAGCGGCAGAAACGGCGCACCGAAGCACGTACTGAACGTCGCCTGCGGCTCGGTGACGCCGCGCTCCGTGCCTGCGAGTTTGGCCGTGTAACCGCTGAGGAAGTGATACATCGCCTGCGCGGGCGTGAGCTTGCTGATCGGCGGCAGCACACCAAATGCATCTGCCGTGAGGAACATGACGTTTCTGGGATGCCCGCCCACGCCCGGAATCACCGCATTGCCGATGAAGTCGATCGGATATGCGGCGCGTGTATTCTCGCTGATTGTTTCCAGATCGAGCAGCAGCGATCGATCGGCGGGATCGATCGTGACGTTTTCCAGCACCGTGCCAAAGCGTCTGGTCGTCGCGTAAATCTCAGGCTCAGCCGTCGGCGATAGCTTAATCACCTTCGCGTAACAGCCGCCTTCGAAGTTAAACACACCGTTATCGCCCCAGCCGTGCTCGTCGTCGCCGATGAGGCCGCGCTGCGGATCGGCGCTCAACGTGGTCTTGCCCGTGCCCGACAGCCCGAAGAACAACGCCGTATCGCCGTCTGCTCCGATGTTGGCCGAGCAGTGCATAGGCAGCACGCCGCGCTTCGGCAGCAGATAATTCAGCGTCGTAAAGATCGACTTCTTCACTTCACCCGCATAGCGCGTACCGATGATCAAGATCACTCGCTTCGCCAGGTTCAACGCGATGACGGTTTCGGTGCGCGTCTGATCGGTGGCCGGATCAGCCTTCATTTCCGGCACATGCAGAATGGTGAAGTCCGGCTTAAAGTCGCCCAGGTCGCTCGCTTCCGGCCGGATAAACAGGTTGTTGGCAAACAGATTCGTCCACGCCACCTCGTCGATGAGGCGCACCCGCAACCGATAGGCCGGATCGGCACATGCATGTAGATCGCGCACGAAAATCTCGCGCTCATTCAAATAGGCCAGCGCGCGGCGCTGCAGCTCGTCAAACTGGGTCTCGCTCAAAGCGTTGTTGTTGCCCCACCAGATGTCGGCCTCGCTCGACGCTTCGCGCACGGTGTATTTATCGTTGGGCGAGCGGCCCGTGTGCGGTCTGGTGATCGCCAGAAACGGGCCGTCTTTGGTCAATTGGCCTTCGCCGCGCCGGATGGCCGCCTCCACCAGTTCAGCAGGCGACAGGTTCCAGTGCACGGTTTTGGTCGGCGTCAGTCCGTGCAATTCGAGTCCGTACGTGCTTTGAATCCCCATGAGTCGCTCCTTGACGAGTAACGAGTGACGAGTGATCCCACCATCAGTGGTTGATCGCGATGGGTACAGTGTGTAAAGGATGCGGCAAATACAAAACGCGGGTCGGCCGCCCGATGATCTCTCGCGCCCGACCGAGCCCCGCCTCGATCGAGTCGACGGCCATCATCTTGCACGCGGTCACCACCTTGGGGCATTCACTGCCCACGATGATGATGTGATACTTCAACAGCACTTGCGCCAGCATGAAGGCGCGTTGTTCGCCGGCGTGACAGCCGTTGCGCCGAAAATCATCGAGCAGTTGCTGAAGGTCGGTCGCGCTGGCGAGGGCTTCATAGAAGCGCCGCTCGCCTACGCCCTGCCCCGCGCCCTCCGGGCAACGCGCCTGAATGATCAACACGCCACCTTCGCGCAGCGGCGGCGCAGCGCTCAAACCGATGTACGTCGCAGCGCGGCTGGCCTGATACAGGTTTACATCCTTTGGGGGATCAACCTTTGTGATAATCAGATCATACAACCGATCGACCGGGACTTCATGCCCCGATCGGGCTATTTTGATCAGCGCATCATGTACGGCGATCGGGTGACCGGCGCGTACAGCGATGGCTTCCCCCTCGCCATTCAGTACCACATTCACCACGAACTTCAGCCCGATCGCTGCTGCTGCCTCGCGCACAAACTGCTGAAACGGATTGCCGTCGATGCGGCCCAATCGCACGCCGGGATGATCCAGAAACTGCGGCCCGTGCGTGTACTCGATCGTGCTCTCGCCCCCGCAGCCGATGACGACCGTCTTGCCCCCGCCCGAATAGCCCGCGTATTGATGCGGCTCCACCACACCCGTCGCGATGATGAGATCGCTGTTGAGCAATAGAGAGTTGAAGGTTGTGTCATTCCGAGCGAAGCGAGGAATCTCTCGCGCGGCAGGCGGCGTGGCTGGCCGGGCCTGAGATTCCTCGGCCTGTGACCCCGGAACACCTGCACCCAGGCCATGTCCGCTGCTTCGCAACGGTGGCCCGCCAGGCGCCGGCAGGTGCGGTGTGACACAGCAGGACGCATCATGATCGATCACGCGATACCGATCGACCACGGCCTGGCCCAACTTCGCGATCTTCTCCTCGCGCGTGCTCGCTCGATGCAGCCCGGTGGCACACAGCAGCGTGATGTGATCATCAGGCACCCCGGCCGCTGCCAGTTCGCGCAAGATGGCCGGTACGAGGATTTGATCAGGGCACGCGCGCGTGGCATCGGTAAACACGATGCACACGCGCGCGTGTGGTGACACAAGTTCAGTCAGCCGCCCGGACTGCAAAGGTGCAGCCAGCGCCGCGCCGACTTCTCGTTCAAGATCGATCGGCGCAGCGAAATGGGGTTCAAGAGTGGTGAGCGAACAATCGGGTGGGAGTGTACTGCGTAACCCGTACTGCGTGATCATACCGCTCACCATCCATTACATATTACGCATTACGAATTATGCATTACTTCAGCGCCGCCATCGTCTCGCGGATGATGCCTACAGACTTCTGGGCCATCGCCTTCTCTTCGTCGGTCAGCTTCAGTTCGATGATCTGCTCCACGCCGTTGCGGCCCAACTTCACCGGCACGCCGAAGCAGATGCCGTTCAGGCCATATTCGCCTTCGAGATAAGTCGAGCACGGCACGATCAACTTCTGATCGGTCAGCACCGCAATCGCCATCTTGGCCAGCGCCGCGCCGGGCGCGTAGTACGCACTGGTCTTGAGCAGGTTGACGATCTCGCCGCCGCCCTTGCGAGTGCGTGCCACGATGGCATCCAGTTTCTCCGGCGACATCCATTCGGTGAGGGGCACGCCAAAGACGGTGGAATAGCGCAACAGCGGCACCATCTCATCGCCGTGGCCGCCCAGCACCACCGTCTGCACGTTCTCCAGCGAGACCTTCAGTTCTTCCGCCACAAAGGCCGCAAAGCGCGCGCTGTCCAGGATGCCCGCCTGCCCGAAGATACGATTCTTGGGCAGCTTCGAGTGCTTGTACGCCAGATACGTCATCGTGTCGAGAGGATTGGTCACGACGATGAAGATCGCATTGGGCGAACGCGGCAGCGCATTGTCGATGATGTCCGTGATCACCTGCTGGTTCGCGCCGACCAGGTCTTCGCGGCTCATGCCGGGCTTGCGCGGCAGACCGCCGGTGATGATGACGACGTCTGAATTCTCAGTGCCATCGTACGAGCCGCCCGCGGTGCCGGTGAGGTGCGAATCGTAGCCGATGATCGGCCCGGCTTGCAGCAGATCCAATGCCTTGCCTACTGGCATCGTCTCGGCCTGGGGAATGTCCACCAGCACCAGGTCGGCGATGTTCGCCTGCGCCAGCCACAGCGCGCATGACGCGCCAACGTTACCGGCGCCGATGATACTAATCTTATTTCGCATGATACGCTCCTTTGGGAAAGTGGGGGTGTGAAGTCTACTGCACTACAGTATGATGCGGAGGCGGGCAAAAGGTTTCAGCCCGGCCCCCGCCGTTGACGCGCATCAACCAATCGGGCCTGAGAAAGACACCTCTCAAGCCCGATCAGTTTTCTACGGGATCAGCCGTTCCGGATCGAGCGGCCGGTTCTGCTCGGCGTCCAGCACCTTCTTCAGCGCCTCGATCGCCACCTGCACCATCGAGTCGTCGGGCGGGCGCGTGGTCAGCAGCTGCATCGCCAGGTTGGGTGCGATGATGGCCTGCATGATGGGGTTGTTGAGATGCCGCGCCGAGAAGCGGATGAACTCATAAGACACCATCGCCAGCACGGGCAGCAACAGCAGGCGCAGGACCAGGCTCACGACGAAGGGCAGTCCCGCCAGATTGAGCGGCGCGAAGAAAAAAATCGACAGCACGACCACGGTCAGCAGAAAAGCGGTGCCGCAGCGCGGATGCTGCAAGGAATACTTCTGCACGTTCTCCACCGTCAATTCGGCGTGCGCTTCATAGGCATTGATGGTCTTGTGCTCGGCCCCGTGATAGGCAAACACGCGGCGGATGTCTTCCATGCGGCTGATCAACCAGATGTAGCCGATGAAGATCAGCAGGCGCACCACGCCTTCCACGATGGCGCTGCCCAGATGCCCGATGGAACTGTCAAACGCCGTGGAGATCCACTTGGGCGCA
>JAUQXD010001348.1 GCA_030834835.1 Thermoflexales bacterium
TTTGCAGCAGGTACGCCGTCTCGATGTTGGCGTAGCGATCGTGCGCGTCTTTCACTTCCGAGCGCTTGCCGAACAGCGCGTCGGCTTCGTCGAAAAACAGAATCGCGTTGGACGACTGCGCTTCTTGAAAGATGCTGTTCAGGTTCTTCTCGGTCTCGCCGATATACTTGCTCACGACACCCGACAGATCGATCTTGTAGAGATCGAGGCCTAGCGCGCCCGCCAGAATATCGGCCGCCATGGTCTTGCCTGTGCCAGAATCACCTGCAAATAGCGCCATCAACCCCTTGCCCAACGCCAGTTTCTTCTCAAAGCCCCACTTGTCGTAAACGATGTGGCGATGCTCGACATAGGCGCACATCTCGATCAAATGCTGCTGCGTGTCGGGCGGCAGCACGATGTCGTTCCACGTGTAGTGCGGCGCGATCTTGCGCGCGAGGTCATTCAGGATCGGCGTCGATTGCGACCGTGCGGCCGCATACAAATCCTCGATCGTCACTCTCGGCTCAGCGGGCGTGCGCCAGCGTGCGAGGCCGCGTCCAGCGCGGGTCGCATCGGCAATCTGGCGCGTGGAGAGTTTGAACTTGCCCGCTAACTTTTCCAACGCGTTGATTTCCAGCGCGGCCGCATCCGGCCCCAGGAAATGCGCCCACAACTTCACGCGCTGATCGAAATCGGGCGCGGGCAAAGCAATCGACATTCCCGGCCAGGCAAACGTATTCTCCGCGCCCAGAAAAATCAACGGCGCAAAACGATGTCGCCCCAATCGCTGTCGGAACTGCTCGGCTTGTTCAGACTTGAGTTGATTGAGTGCGGGCAGGAACAACGCAGCCGGTTGCAAAGCGGCTTCACGTTGCGCGAGGGTAAGCGCTGTTTCCAAAGACAATGTGCCAATCAGCGCGGGCAAATTCACGACGAGGAGATTCAAGTTGCTGGCACGCGCCAACACCAACGCGATCTGCTGTTGCTCGATGCTGGTACGTCCCGTAAGTTGAATCACGGGATCAGGCAGGGCGGCGGGCGGCAAGGCGGCCAGTGCCTTCAGTTGATCGGTCAAATCTTTGGGTAAGGCAATCGCGTCCGGCGACTGTGCGATCAATTCGGCGTGCGGGCGCAGCGCTTCGTCGATGGCATCGTAGCCCAACAGATACGCGGCTACGCGCGGATCGATGACGAGGTACTGTGCCAGCAGCGGCGTGGGCTGATTGGCCTCGCCGCGCAGCGCGATCAGTTGATAGCGGCGCAACGGCGCATCAGCCTCGAACGCCGGTCGAGCCGCCGCAATTCGATCGGGTGGGGCCAACAACCGCAACGCCAGATCGACGCGCGGCCGCCGCTTGGTCACATCGTCCTGGACGTAGGCAAACAAACGCTCAAAGCGTAAATCCGCTTCGAGCGCGAGGCACATCAGGAGACAACCAATTTCGAAAGAGTTTAGCCCGGCCGATCGTGCGAGGAGGCCCAATCGATCGGAGGCTGTGGTGGTCAGGGTGTGCAGGTCGGCGTGGGCGCGCTGAAATTGGGTGGCGATCTCGGAGGCGGGCTGCGGCGTAACCAGCAGTTGGTCGATCTGCTGATCGGACAGGTACAGGCCGCGATAGTCGTCCTGGCCCACCGGCACGCCCGCGGCGCGCAGACGCGCGATTTCGAGGCGGATCAGGCCCTCGACAATGCGTAACCCTTCGCGGACGCCGACTACCGTATCAACCACACCCATCCCTCAACAGGTAAGGTGACTTCGGATTCAGCTGAGTTTAACCGGTGTAAGTGGAACGAAGCAATCGAACACAATCACTATAGCATCGCGATCAAGCAGTGTCAACTGGAATTGAGTAAGAACTCCATGACATTTCATTATGGTTTCAGACACGGCGTTGGCGCGCCGGAGCCGCTGCGATAGCCGCACCACTGATTAGTGCCGCCGTAATTGCCGTTGAATTGCTGGCCGTTGAGGAGGAACCACGTCAGCGGGCCGGTGGTGCCGTCACTGGTCTTGCGCCACGTGCCGGTCGCCGTCGTGCCGTCGATCGTGCCTTCGACCGTGCCGTTGACGTAGGTGCCGCTAAAGAGGCGGCCGTCCTGTGTGATCGACATCGCGCCATCGCAACCGACGCACAAGACGTTCCAGTCACCCGCAAATGTACCCACGCCGCACGGCGCAGGATCAGTCTCGCCCGTGCGATGGCCGCACCAGGCGTTGGTGGCATTATAGTTGCCGCGCCATTTGACGCCCGTGCCGCCGATCCACCAATCGATCGATCCGGCGTCGCCCCCGCGCGCCCAGGTGCCTGTCAGGCGCGTGCCGATAACCGTGCCTTTGATCGTGCCGCTGACACCGAACGTGCCGGTGACGGTGCTGCCGGTTTGAACCAACCGCATCGTGCCACACGCCGCTGCGCCGCAGTTCGTCTCCCATTTGCCGTTCCAGGGGCCGGCGTTAAGCGTGGGCGTAGGCGTAATCGTCGCGGTGGGCGTGGCTGTGGCTGGCACAACGATGACAACTGTCACACCGCCAAAGATAATGCCGTTGCTCGACTTCAATCGCCAGCGGCCAGTGTAATTGCCCGGCGCGGTCGGAGCGGTGAGGTTGATCGAGACATCGACTGTAGCATCAGGCGCAACCGCGCCGATGTTGATCGCCCCCGGTCCGCTCAGCTGATTCCCATCAGTAAAGATTAGCTGGTAAGTCGAGTCCCAGGAGCATGTTCCTGTGTTCTTAACACGCCAGGTTTTCACAAAGGCGGTTCCCGGCGCGAGCACTGTATTGTCGGGGATGGTCACATCGGCCACGAACTGTTCTTTGAGGATGCAGCCGCCAGGCCCGGTGCCGCTGAGCGGTGTTTCGGTCGGTGAAGGCGCAGGCGTCGGTGAAGCATTGGGCGAGGGCGTCACCCGGGCGACCGGCGGCAAGGTCTGGCCAGGTGGCTGAGGTACGACGGTGTTCACCGGCTGAGGCGTGGAGCCTGTGCTCAACGAACAGGCCAGACTGGCAATCAACAGGCTTACGCTTACGACGAAGGGCATTCGGCGTTGACTTGATGACGGCATCCTCTTCTCCTCGCGACGCTGATTCAATTGGGCGACGTGCCCATTATACACAGGCCGGCACACTCCCCCCGCGCCATATCAGGACGATTTTTCTCCTCTCTGTCTTTGATAAGTTGTCCAGGATACCGGCTGGGGAAATCACCACACAGGAGGCCGTCACGTGTCATATCGCATTCATGACCTTTGTCACTAGAGAGTGAGTAATTGTCGTTGTATCATAACGCACGAAGCAACCGCAACGAGTCTAGTGTTGACCCTCCCAGGTCACACATGAGACTGAGTCTCCTCCCTTGGCTGCCGCCCCCCTAGCAACCCCCCGCTGCTAGGGGGGCTGGCCGTTTATTAGGCCGGATTCGAGGATCGCCCTCGTGTCCGGCTTTTCCTTTTCCCCGATCACACAACAGATTGGACACAGATTGCCACAGACAGAACCAAAATCAGCGCCATTGGCGTTCGGCCTGTGTCTTTACTGCACCAGGGCTTTCAGCAGCTTCAGTGTCAGGACTTTGACATTCAAGCCAGATTCGCTGGCCGCTTCGGCGGGTGACATCGGGCCAACACAGGCCGGGCAACCGGACTCACAGCGGCAATTGGCGACAATCTCCCGTGCTGAGGTCAACAATTGATCGTGCAAGTCAAACAATTCCTGGCTAAAACCGATGCCCGCCGGGACTCGATCAAAAATGGTCAGCGTCGGCAATTCGGTGAAGGCCGAGCGCGCTTCGGCCAGTACGCCGATGTCGCGTGGATCGCACATCAGGTACAGCGGCGCGATCTCGCCCAGCACATGGCTCAGCCCGCTCAACGCGCCGCGCACGCCCACTGCCGTCTCGACACGATGATGACAGGCGCGGCACAACGTCAGTAGATTCTCCGGCGCATTAGCGATCTTGTCGTTGTCGTTCACGCCGCGCCGATAGCCAAACTCGCGAAACGGGCGCAGGTGATGCACATCGTGCGTGCGGCCGGGCGGTTCGCCTGCCCCGCACTTGCGGCAGCGATGTCCATCACGTTCTAGAATTTCATTTCGAATGCGATCCCAGTCGGGGCCGTAGTCGTTGGGCGTGAAGATTACGCCTTCGTCAATCAACCGATCGGCCAGCGCCGGCTCGACGCAGAACCAGTAGGCCGTCGTGTGCATCTCTTGTTCGGGCAGCGCAATCTCGCCCCAACCCAACGTTTCGTGGGTGTAAAGTTTGATTTTGCGGAAACCTGTTGTCAACCACGAGACGCGCACTTCGCCGACGCCCTTGATTGTCGCCCCCAATTCCTCACTCTGTTCTTCGGTCTCAACATCAACGGCGGTGCTGGTGCTGGCCTCGGTGTAGTAATCGACCTGCGCGGGCGTGACAAAGGCCTGCCCGTTGTCCCAATCCAACTTCTCCACCAGAAACGATTGACCTTCGTGAATGTAGATCGCGCCGGCGTGAACGTGCGTCTGCGCCGATTCGCGATCGATCTGCCCGATCGAGCGGCCGCGCCCCTCTGATCGATCCAGAATAACGATCGTGTCCGCCGTGCCCGTGCGGAGCGACAGCCCGTTGGCCGGATACTGATCGGACATCCAGAAATACCGATCGGGCAGCGCGGGCTTCGGGGCGGCCTGTTTGTGCAGGATGCCTTCTTCGACGAGTGCCTCGAGCAATTCATCCGTTTGTTGAAAACGCCCGAACTTCTCGCCCGCCTCAAACGGCAATTCGAACGTGGCGCACTTCAAATGATTTGTGAGGATGATCAAATTATCGGGCGCGACCAGACCATGTTCGGGCGAGCGTTCGAAGAAGTAGCGCGGATGCGTGACAATAAACTGATCGAGCGGCGACGCACTGGCGACGATCAACGCCGCGGAGATGTTCGATCGACGCCCGGCGCGGCCCGCCTGCTGCAACGTCGACGCGATGGTGCCGGGATAACCGGCCAGCACCGCCACATCGAGTTGACCAATGTCCACGCCCAGTTCCAGCGCATTGGTGGACACCACGCCGCGAATCGAGCCGTCGCGCAAGCCTTTCTCAATCGTGCGACGTTCCTCGGCCAGATAGCCGCCGCGATAGCCGTGTACCTTCGACGGATCGCCGCCGTCACTGGCGATGGCCTCTCGCAGGTAGGTCAA
Organism: Thermoflexales bacterium; assembly: GCA_030834835.1. Classification (GTDB taxonomy): domain Bacteria; phylum Chloroflexota; class Anaerolineae; order Fen-1058; family Fen-1058; genus JAGOBP01. The sequence goes on from JAUQXD010001348.1 coordinate 5,162, forward strand.
CAAGACTTCGGTGGTCAAGCGCGCTCGCGCAAACACGATCGTTTGCACATCGGCTTGCAGGCAGCGGGCGGCCAGATCGCGCGAATGCAAGATCACCGATCGGCGTTGGCCGATCGCCGGATCGATCAGCGGCGGGTTGATCAATATCCAGTGTTTTTCGCCGCGTGGTGCGCCGTCGTCGTCGATCAAGGTCACGTCTTCTTCGATCAGGCGCCCGGCGAGTTGCTGCGGATTGGCGATGGTGGCGGACGATAAAATGAATTGCGGCTGCGAGCCATAGAAGTGACAGATGCGCTTGAGGCGGCGAATGACGTTGGCAAAGTGACTGCCAAAGATGCCGCGATAGGTGTGCAGTTCATCGACGACGATGTAGCGCAGCGATTGAAAGAAGGCCGCCCACTGCGTGTGATGCGGCAGGATGCCGGTGTGCAGCATGTCGGGGTTGGTGATGAGCACGCCGCCCGCGCTGCGGGCCGCCTTGCGCTTCTCGCGCGAGGTGTCGCCGTCATAAGCTTGAACGGCGATCGGGCCAATCGCCGCGATCGGTTGGCCGAGATCGCTAATCAGTTCGTTCAGCGTGACGAGTTGATCATGCGCCAACACTTTGGTTGGAAAGAGATACAGCGCGTTCGCTTTGCGATCGTGCAGCAGCGTGTTGAGCACGGGCAGGTTATAGCACAGCGTCTTGCCGGAGGCGGTCGAGGTCACGACGACGGGGTTCTGTCCGCGCGCCACCACCTCGATGGCGGCCGCTTGATGCGTATAGAGCTCATCGATGCCGCGCACCTTCAAGGCTTGTTTCAAGCGCGCATCGAGCGTGGCGGGGAAGGCCGCATACCGCGCCGGCCGATCGGGCACGCGCTCCCACGCGGCCACATCGCGCATGAAGGCGCGATCGGATCGAAATTGAAGGAGAAGGGATTCAAGGGACATAGTTTTGATGCAGGCCGCACGCTGCGGGATGCAAGACGCAGGCATTATAGCACGCCCGTTCCTGCTTCTTGCCTCTTGCATCCTGTTTCTCGCATCCTGTTTCTCGAATCCTGTCGCTCTAACACAACGCTAACACTTTGCCAGCACCGCTCTAACACAGGTCGGGTATTCTATCCACAGTTCTGGCGCAGACGCGCCAATCAAAATCAAACTTCAATACTGGGAGGGTTTTACCATGGCTCGCAATTTGATCGTTCGCACCAACCCGTCGTTTATGCCGCTGCGCAATGCAATGGACGCGCTGTTCAACGACTCGTTCGTCAACCCGACTTCGGCCGACT
>JAUQXD010001349.1 GCA_030834835.1 Thermoflexales bacterium
TTTTCTGCTTGTTGAGCAATCGCTAAGCTTTCATCCCAGCGCCCTGAATAGTTAAGAAATAGCTCCAAAGCATCACACATCTTCTGCAAGTGGTCATTATCCCTCTGCATCATTAGTGGGATAGCAGCAGATATCACGGGCCAATCTGCATCAAGAGTTGAAAAGCGCTCATAGTTGTTATTACCGTTTTGCAAGATCATGTCGTAAGCGTAGTCGGCCAACCTATTACTAGCCATTCTAATCTTCTCTTGATGAGCACGGCGCAAGAAGGTGCCATTTAGTGGTGGCAGCAAGTATTTTCTCAAAATCTGATCCGGCTGGTACTCAGCTGTTACTAAAATGACTCTGGAGTCCACCAATTTCCCGCCAATAATCATCAGTGGCTCATAACGCGGTTCATCATATACCTCCCAATGCCGCAATCGGCTCCCAGGCAATTCGACTAGCACTGAACGTTCAACAAGATCCTCAAGAACAGTTTCGGTCTGTTGCAAAGTTGTTTCCGCGATCTCAGCGATCCACCTCACTTCAGCAGGTTCTGTGAAGTATGTCAACGCGGCTAACACTGCCGTTTCATGCTCGGTAAAAGTATCCAGCAAATCACCAAAGACAAATTCCAACGGGTCGTTGTCCTTGGGTGCATTCTCCATGAAACGGCAGGCGTCATCAATGGTACGGCATTGGCTCTTTGCATTGCCCAATTGTCCGGCCAGCCATTCAATCAGCAACGGATTGCCGCGCGTGATCTCATACAACTCAATGCGTTCGTCTTCGGTGGCCTTTGCCAGATGTCGGTTACGTTTGGCAATACTGGCAATCAATTCCAGCGCGTCGGCGCGCTCCAATTTGTCCAGCCGGATGATCTCGGCGGGCGTATCGATGCGGCGGCGGCTGGTCACAATTGCTTTGCAGGAACGGGGCAAGCGGCTCAAGAACTGAAAAACGCGGGGACGTTCGGTCTTCTCGTCAAACGTTTCGAGATTATCGATGACGAGCAAGGCATGTTTATCGGCCAGCAGACGGCGCACCTCGTTGGCACGCAGATTGGGGTCAATCTTCGCAATGCCGTCATCGCCCAACTCGCGGGCCAATTCGGTCAGCAGCACGATGTAGTTGGGCAGCATGAAGTCTTCCAACTTCTCCACGCCCTGCGGCGTCAACTGCGTCACTTTGGCGGACAGGAAAATCTTGATGGGGTAAGTCTTCTCCGCCGCGAGATGCGCGGCGCGAATCGACAGCGCCGTTTTGCCAATCCCGCCCGGGCCGGTAATCAGCACGCCCCAACCCTGTGCTTCGGGGTCCAGTGCGTCGGCGATGCGGGCCAACTCGGTGGCGCGGCCAAAGAAATACGGCTGATTCGGCAGGCTGTTGTGGATCGATTCGCCGTTGGGGCCGGTGCCGTAATAATTGGTCGTATTGCTGGTGGTTTTGTCACGACCGACCACGTCACCGTCAACATCGATCTTCTCGCCCTTGAAATCCACGCCGCCGCTTTGATTACTGTCTGCCATACATGCCTCGCAGATCTACAAGCGATTATGCGTCATTCCGAATGAGCGCAGCGAGTGAGGAATCTCTGCTCCGATTGATGGCGCTATTGACTGGACTAGAGATTCCTCGCCGTTGCACGGCTCGGAATGACACGTGAAGTTTAGCACGATTCCATATACAAACAACGCAGCACCGAACGACGTCCATTCGATGCTGCGTTGATTCGCTATTCGCCAATTCGCTGATTCGAGACTAATTCGCTGACACAACCGTCGCCGCCGGAGGCGCGACTACTGGCTCCAACTTCGGCTTCTTAGCCGGCTCTTTGGGCATGGGCGGCGGCTCTACGAAGCCTTCCGGCAGCAGGCCCGCCTCGCGCACGATGCGGGGCACGATCTCTTCCCAACCTACGGCCATGATGTGCAAGCCGTGCACGCCCTGCTTGGTCTTGATCTGCTCGATCAATTCCAGCGCGATCTGCACGCCTTCTTCTTCGGCCCGATCGCCGGCCGCTTCCATCCGCTTCAGAATCGGCTCCGGCACGAAGACGCCCGGCACCGTGTCGTTCATATACTTCGCCATCTTGAGCGTCTTCAGCGGCGTAATCCCGATGAGGATGTACACCTTATCGAGGATGTTGCGCTTCGCCAGTTCGTTCAGCCAGATGTCCAGCTTGTCCGCATCGAACACCAGGTTGGTCTGGAAGAACTGCGCGCCCGCGTTGATCTTCTTGTGCTCGCGGATCGCCTGGAAGCGCGGCTCGCTGGCATACGGGCTGGCCGCCGCGCCCAGGAACATCTTCGGCGGGAACTTCATCTCGCGACCGTCCAGGTACTTGCCCTCGTCGCGCATCCTTCGGAGAATCCACAGCATCTGGATCGAATCGATGTCGATCACGTCGAGGCGGCTCATCGGCGAGGGGCCCATGCGGGCATTATCGCCCGACAGGCACAGCATATTCTTGATGCCCAGCGCCGTCGCGCCCAGCACTTCCGATTGCAGGCCCACGCGGGTGCGGTCGCGCGCGGCGATCTGCATCACCGGCTCCGCGCCGTTCTGCAGCGCCAGCACACTGCACGCCCAGCTCGACATGCGCGCTGTGGCCGACGGGCTGTCGGTAAAGTTGATCGCGGTGACATACGGCTTGATCATCTGGACGTTGGTGCAGAGCTTCTTCGTCGCCGACGTCACCGGGGGAGCCACTTCGGCCGTCACCACAAACCGACCGGCTTTCAGCGCCTTTTCGAGTTCCGAGATCGGCTCGGTGTACGCGGGCGCGTGGTACTTCGCGTCGCCCTGCCACCAATCGGGTTGGCGCACCGGCTCAAAGACCGACTCCCACGTTTCGTGGCGCTGTTCCTTCGACAGAATACCGCCGAAGAATTTCTTGACGCCGACCTTCTCGATATGTTGCCACACGTCGCCCCACGTCTCCGTGCCCACGCGATCCCAATCGAGCGGGGGCAGCACTTCCAGCAGCTTTTCCGATCGGCCCATCTTCTCCGATCGTTCATAGATCTTGTACCAGATGCAGGGCCGGGTCGGATCGACGTAGCAGTGCGCTTCGGTCGAGCCGCCGCAGGGGCCGTTGCGTGCGCCCTTGGGGCACTCCATCGAGCAGATGAAGGCAGTCTCTTGCAGCAAACAATTGCCGCACATGCGGCAGCCGAACAACGCGCCTTTGATCACGCGTTCGGTGGCGGCCAGGGCGCGGCGGCTGGCCTTCTCGCGTTTGAAGCTGTAGTAGGGTGGCTGCCAACGGCGGGCAGGCGTAAACAGGGGCATAACATCCTCCCGGTCAAAGAGTCTGAATCCAGTATAAGCCCGGGCCACTTAGCACAATTAGTGCTAAATGTCACCGATTTTGTCCCCCCCTCTCCTGACGATAACAACCTCGTCAGGAGAGGGGTTGGGGGCCGAAGGTGCCGCATGCTTCTGGCGGCGTGAGGCGTGAGGCTATCGCCCGGCGATTACTATCGCCCGTAACCCCCGCCCTCAATATAATCTTGCAAATGGCTGATCCGGAGTTTCTGCGTGTCGATCATCCACTGCATCAGGTCGCGGATGGAGAAATGCCCCACCAGCTTGCAATCCTCGACGACAGGCAAGTGGCGGATATGCTTCTCGCTCATGAGACGCAGGCAGTTCTCGAGCGTTTCGTCCAGCCCCACAGTCACGACGTCGGTCGACATCACCTCGCGCACCGGCGTCTCGTTGGAGTGCCGGCCCTTCAGCACGATCTTGCGCGCGTAGTCGCGTTCGGAGAACACCCCGAGCAGGCACCCCCCTTCGAGCACCGGCATTGCGCCGACGTTGTGATCAGACATGGCCTGCAGCGCCTCCAACACGGTCATATCGGGCGACAGTGACCAAATGCTCCGCTCGGTTCGTTCTTTCAACAAATCTCTGACAGTTGGCATGGTCTGGCTCCTTGCCTGAATGATGTGAAGGCTACTGATTGAGATAACCGTCGGCGTAGATGACCTTGTTCAGCAGAATCTGCACGGTCTTCCAGATCGCTGCCTGCTCGGGATCGCTCATGTCTGCGTCTTCCGGCTGCGGTTCTTCCATCGCGGCGATGCGATCGGCGATCTTCAAATACAGGCCGCCCACCGGCGTGCTGGCGTCGCGCGTCTCGATCACGCGAATCACGTCGTTCTGCTCTTTGTCCATCGGATTGGCGATCATCATGTTCAGGCCGACGCCCATCAACATCGCCAGGTACACGCGATTGATCAGGGGCCGATGCTCATTCGGCACGGCGTTGGACACATTCGACAACCCGACCGAGATCGCCGGCGACGGGTCCCATGCGACGGGCAGCGTGCGCACCGCTTCCAGCAAATGCGGGCAGTATTGCTGGCAGCCGCTCACCGTCAACACCAGCGGATCGATGATCAAATCCGTCATCGGAAAATCGATCTCGACCATGCGGGGAATCAACGCCTCGATCGCGATATTGACGCGCTCGTCGGACGCGATCGGGATGCCGCTCTTACCCATCGTCAACGCGATGAGTTTGGTGTTGTACTGCTTCGCTACCAGCGGCACCTTCTCCAATCGCTCCGGTTCCGCCGAGGTCGAATTGATGATCGGCTGGGCTTTGGTGATGCGCTTCAACCCCGCCTCAATGCCCGCCAGATTGGTGCTATCGAAGCTCAGCGGCACATCGACCACCGCCTGCACCGTGTCGACCATCCAAGGGAAGACTTCCTGCCAGTCGCTCTTGCGCGGGCCTAAATTGATGTCCAGCGCCTGCGCGCCCGCTTCCACTTGCTTCACCGCGAGTTCCTGGAAGAACTTCGCGTCGCGCGCCTTCAGCGCCTCTTTCACCTTCTCGGAAATGATGTGAATGTTTTCGCCGATGATGTACATGGGGGTCCTTTCGTAATGAATGCCTGACGAGTGATGAGTGACGAGTGAGCGCCGCGTTCCGCGGTTCACTCGTTACTCGTTACTCGTCATGCGAGTATAATTCTACATCAATGAACGCTCTCCGCGTGTTGCTGCTCAGCCTGGTATTGCTGGCGCTGCTCTTCTCCGTTCAAGCGAACGATGTGGTGAC
>JAUQXD010000146.1 GCA_030834835.1 Thermoflexales bacterium
TCTTGAGATAGTCAAAGGTAGGCTTCATACTGCCGCTTAGTGAAGCGCTAACGCCGCGATAGCGCCACGATAGCGCCGTATCGGTTGCAACCGGCTGTCAGGCACGTTCCCGCCGGGTCGGGTCTGCGCCCGGCTTGAAGCCAGGCGCAGGTTTTGTTGGCCAGCGCGCTACAACGATTCCCCCGACAAGCCCGCAGGCGAGAACAGCCGGCGCCTGGCTCAGTATGGAATGGGTCCGGGCCAGATTCAGCACCTTATCCATCAACACAATGTCGATGAGGAAACCGCCGAAGAAGCCCAGGTATAGCGCCCCCAGCAGAATTGCCAGGTCGGTCTTGTTGGCGCGGCGACGGACACGCAGCCCGACTACGCCGCTGATCACGACGCCCCCCGCCATGAGGAAGATGCCTGGCCCGCCGGGGATGTCTCCAAAGAGCACGGTGCGCGCCAGCCAGCTCAGATAGAGACCGAAGGTCAGGCTGATCAGCAATTCGCCATAGCGCCACAGGTAGGTCGTGGCTCCGAAGAGCAGCCCCACCAGGGCGACTGTGGCTGCGGCCAGGGCCCAGCGATCGCTATTCGGATCAAATAACGACCAGCCCCAGACCCAGCCCCATAGATAGCCGAGAAGCGCTCCGGTAAACATGCCGAACAACCTGCGGGCAAGTCGTTTTGTCATAGTCTCTGTGCCTTTCTGGCGCAATCAAAAAGTCGGCTCATCTGTCATGCGACTGGATTCTGTACACCGCTCTGATCTGCCGTCGGCATATCGGGCAGTCTGGGCGCGATGAAGCCCAGCACGATCGCGGCGATGATGATCGCCGCGATTCGTACGCGCCAGCGGCGCGTGAACGCCCACCCGATCAACATCCCCGCGCCCAACGCGATCAATGTGAACGCCCATTGCACATCGAGTAACAGCGGTCGATACAGCGGCATGAGCATATATCGATCTTGCCACTGCTGCCAGAGCGAGAAGAACGGCACCGGCAAAATCTGTGGCGACATCCAAAACGTGACGAAGCCCAGCGCCAGCGCGCCGCCGCCGACGAGACCGTCGAGTGCAGAGGTCAATCGGGCTAACTGTTTGCCCCACACGGCCAGACTTATCGCCCACACGATGGGTGCAATCAAGAAGTGTGCGCCCGCATATGGATCGATCCCTAAAACAAGGCTTGCGCTCAACGCGCCGATGACAAACAGCGCCAGCAAATTCCACATCAACAGCGGCTTGTAGTTCTTGCGTTCGCACACGAAATCATACGCGACCAACGGCAAACCCAGATAGATCACACCGAAGAACGAGTACAGCGTATACTCCATGATGAGTTCGGGCAGACCCGCGCCCAGCGTCACCACGCACACACTGAGCATGAGCAACAGCCATGCGATTAGCGCCAGGATACGGGCGTCGGCCACCTTCGACCAATCGACGTTGCTCTTGGCCATCTCCCACACCAGGCCGCCGATCAGCGTGAAGCCGGTCCAGAAGGCCAGCGGTGCAGCGGCATCGGCTTCCAATGTACCGAACGCCTCGAAGTTGGAATAGAACCCCACCACGCCGATGTAGGCCGCCAGCCACAGACCGCTGAGCCACGCGAGTTTATCGTTGGTCCAGCGCCGCCGAACTGCGAAGATGATCAAGAGAACCACCGCAACGACGCTGGCGAAGAACTGATAATACACGCCCCAGTAATCGGGATCGGTCCACGTGTTGACCCACGCACTCAGCCCAATGTTGTGCGCAAAGACGGCGGTCTCCGTCGATAGATCGTGCGTGGCGATCCAGCTGAAGACACCCACGCCGATCCAGAACAACGGGAAAAGCAAGCGCGTCACACGGGCCGATAGGAACGACACGCTCTCTCTGGTGACCCATTTCCCCAACCCGATCGCGCCCTGAAACAAACCCGCGCCCAGCCACAGCCAGAACAGATCGACCACGCCCAGCAGGCCGCGCATCGTCAACAGCGTGGTGCTGCCGGTTTTGATGGGATCGCGACTGATACCGAGCGCAAAGAACACGCCGATCACGATCAGTGTCCACCAGAAAACCCGATCGGCTTTGGGCAGCTGACCGGTCTTTGGAAAACGCATTAACGTATACCGATTGGTCAGCGCGGCGAAATAGACCAGGCCCAGCGTGATCGGTGCGAAGAGTTCCCAATCGCCGGTGAAGATGCGCCTCAGGCCAAACGCGCCGTAAGCAAGATATGCCGCGCCGAAGCACATGATCAACAGCCAGAAGCGCCAATGTTTGTCTGGTGCGTTAGCAGAGACGGCTCCAACGCCGTCGGTCTGCAGACGTGGCGGCGCGACTTCAGTCGTTGCCGAACTCGCGGGCGTCGTCGTGTCTGCCGCTGGTTGATCAGCGTCGGCCAGGCCCGCGCTGGCAGTCTGTGAATCTGCTTGCGGCGCGGGCGACAGGGCTTGAACCGGCTGAGGTTGCGAGCGCGTCCCACGGGGAGGCTCCGCACGGAGTCTGCTTTGCTGTACTCGCGCGATGCGCCAACCGAGCAGCAGCATCCACACCGTCGGCAACGCAAACAACGGCGTGCCCGCCAGACTCCCGCCGATAAACAGGCCGTGCCAGCTCAGGTACGCGGCGACAATGAGGTAGCCCCACAACGGAAGTGCGATGGCCGCGCTCAGCGCAAACGCCCAGCCCAGCGCAAACAGCGCCGCGCCGATGATGGTCACCGAGAGAGGCAAAGCGACATCTGCGCCGAGCGGCTGCGCCACGCGCGCCTCGATCTGCGTGGCGGCGAGGATCGATCCGACAATCAGCGCCGCCAGCCCGATCCGGCCCAGCGGCCGCACCTTCCACACCCGGCGCACCAGTTTCAAGCCCTCCCATTCGCCGTCGATCTGGTACTTCTTGAAATGCCGCCAGCGTATGGCGATGGCCTGTGCGATCTTGCCGAACACACGATTGATGAGCGGGGCAGGTTGGCTCATGCGGACATTATCGCATGAATGCGAGGGAATGATCAATGAGCAATCAATGAACCACGAAGAACGCAGAGGACACGGAGTGTCATAGACGTCTCCGTGTCCTCGATGCTCCTTACTCGCTACTTCCTCAGCAGCGGCAGATACAGGCTAAAGTACTCCGTCTCGAAGCGCCACGTGTAATTCGTCGCCAGCGCATGACCGAAGTTGTCTTTCACTCCGGTCGTGACCGTGGCCGTGTACGTCTGCATGCGGCGCAGCGGCTCCTGTGGCGCAAAGCGTGCGGCGCGCTGCGCGACATCATACACGACGAAGCCGTTCAGGCGATGGCCTGTTTGATCGATCACGTACAGCGTCTGCGTCGTGATCGTCGTGACGCTGATCGGCTTTGAGAATTGCAGCCAGATCGTCGGCAGATACGGCCCGCCAATCGCCGTCGGTGTCAGATACACCGGTACTTTCTGCGCGCGGCTGATCGGCTCGGTGGCGATCACTTTCGGCGGCGTGGGATCGTCCCCCGGCTGCACGGCGATGATCACCTCGGCCGGAGAACTCTCGTTGACGCCATCGCTGACTGTGAACGATAAGCGATCTAGCCCCTCGAAGTTGAGCGTGGGTGTGTAGGTCAATGTCGGCGCGAGACCGCTCAACGCGCCATGCACGGGCGACTCGATCACGTGATAGGTGAGCGGCGTCGCCGAACCCGATGAGCCTTTCAGCGTAAAGATTACGGGCACACCGCCCCGCGTTTCGATCTGTTGATGATGCGCCGATACCGTTTCGATCAACGTCACAGCATCATTTGTGGGTGTGGTCTCCGGTACGCTGGGGAAGTACACCGTGGCCCGATTGATCAGCACCGTCCCGCTGATCGTATCCGTCGCCACGCGCGCGCTGAACGTCATGGCGCCGCCTGTGTGCGAGATCACGGTCCCGATGGGCCACACGATTCGATCGGGATTGGCAAAATACGCGCTGTCGTTGTTGATATGCAACGATGTTTTATCGAGATGGGCCGGTAGTTGATCGATTACGTATACGCCATAGGCCGTGCCGTCGCCGAGATTTTCAAACTCGACGGTGTAAGTGATCCACTCGCCGGGCGCGGCGCGATTCGGCCCGTACAGGGCGTTGGGATCATGCGCCGTGCGGATTTCGATGTTCAAGCCGGGCGGTGGCGGCGGATCGCAGTCTTTGCCCAGGCAGCATTCGGAACAACTTTCGCCCATGGCGCAGGGACTATCTTCAAAGCCCCACAAGAACGTGCAATTTCGGCTGTCGCAGGTGTAGCGGCGTCGCACATTGATGCCCATTGCGCCATACAGCCCCAACTGTCCGCATTCCACACGGTCTTTGCTGCACACATATTTGTCGCGCTGATTGGGATCATTACACTCGTCGGCGCAGTTAAGCACATCCATGCCAATGCCGATGCCTTCCAGATCGGCCGCTTTTTCCGCCATCGCCGCCGCGCACGTTCGGCACTCGGCGACGCCGCCATAGGCGGCGCAATCAGCGCAGGCTTGCGCGCTCTGCGCGTCGCCGAACCAACTCAGATATTTGCCCAGCAGCCAGTTCGGTAAGTTGCCCAACAAACAGTTGCGGAAGCATAAGCCCCACGAGGGATTATCGCATTGGCCGGTTGGCCCGCACGGTTGCTGCACGACATTATTGAGCATAGGTGCATTGTCGGCATTCCAATCGCCCCAGTAGGTCCACGCGCCCGTTTCCAGACTGCGCGACCAACCACCGGTGCGATTGTAAGCGGACAGCGTCGTCGGCGTGGTGTGCAGTACGAAGCGCCGATCATTCACGCGCCGCACCAATACCACCTCGCCCGGCCGCTGCGGATCGATCAACACAAGATCGAGGCTGTTCACGCCAGTGTTCAACGTCTGCGTGTAGGCCGTGCCGTAAAACTTGAAACCTTGCGCCAGTGCATCTTGATACAGCCCCAGCAACTCCGGATCGATAAACAGTGTCGCCGTGATCTGATCCGCGCTCAAGTTGTGCTGATCGGTGATCGCGGTCGGCACGAAATTCCAGTACGTATCCAGATTGACGTCAGGATCGGGGAAGTTGCGCGCGACCAATCGCACGCTCACCTCGGTCATCAAGTGCGCGGGCAAGCCCCAGCGATACGTGGCATAGGTGTAGGCATCAAACGACTGGCCCGATGCGAATTCGCCCAACTTCCACACCACCTGATTCTTCTGCGGCCAGCGTTCACCGGCAGGGGCCGCATTGGCGGGACGCGCGGCTGGTGGCGAGACGAAGACCATGCGGGTGCTGCCGCCGTAATCGGCCTGCTGCGGCAGCGTAAGGATGACGACCGTATCGTGCAGCGTTTCCGTGAAGGGATTGTACGCATGCACGCCCAGGTTGATCGTCTCGCCCGCGCTGGCGGTGTGCGGTCCATAGACTTTGACGATGACGGGGGTAATGGCGGGCAGCACCGGCGTCGTGGTCAGCCACGGCGTGTACACCACCCGATCGCTGATCTGCTCCCCCAGGCCGCCGGGATTCGTCGGATGCGTGGGGCCGGTCGGGTCGCCCCACCAGTTGTACGTGGCGACGATGTGACCATCGACATGGGTTTGCTCTGCGCCATAGCCCTGATTTGAATAGA
>JAUQXD010001350.1 GCA_030834835.1 Thermoflexales bacterium
CCACCCGCGAACTGATCATGACGTGGAACATCGGCAGCCGCGATGATAATCCGCGCCAGCCCGCCGCGCCGTTCTTGGCATTGTATACCTTTGCCGAAACACTAAGAACTTTGGACGCAGATTAACGCTGATGACGCAGATTTTTTGATTCTTATGCATGGAGGTCAGTCAATGTCCGCCGCCGTTTTCGCTCACACAGAGGTAACCGAAGCAATCATCGGGCAGTTCTATCGAGTCTACAACGAATTAGGGTACGGCTTTCTCGAAAAGGTCCACGAAAATGCCATGGCGATCGCGTTGACTGACGCCGGATTGACCGTCGTTCAACAGACTCCCATCCAGGTGCATTTCACCGGGCGCGTCGTTGGACGATATGATGCCGATTTGTTGGTCAACGATTCAGTCATCGTCGAACTCAAAACCGCTCGTACGCTCAGTGCAGAGCACGAAGCCCAGTTGTTGAACTATCTGAAAGCCACGCGTTACGAGGTCGGCCTGCTCCTGAATTTTGGTGCAACCAAAGCCGAAATTAAGCGCGAGGCCTTTAGCAATAGCCGCAAAGGCTCGTTGTCATGGGTTAAGCCTATCGTGAAAAACAATCCATAATCCGCGTCCATCTGCGAAATCTGCGTCCAATATGCCTCTACTTTCCAACTTCCAATTCAGCCAAGCTAGCCTCAGCGACTACGTCGATTGCGCGCGCCGCTTCCAATTGCGCTACTTGCTGGAACAGTCCTGGCCTGCCGTCGAAGCCGAACCGGTGCTGGAACGCGAGCGCGTGATGGCGCTGGGGCAGCGCTTTCACAAATTGATTCAACAACACATCGAAGGCTTGCCTGTTGAAGCGCTGACGCCCTCGCCCGACGAACCCGAACTATCACGCTGGTGGCAAAGTTATCTACACGCTCTCGACACCACGCTGCGCGATCTACCCGCGCATCGCCGCGCCGAGGTCGCCCTGTCAATCCCGCTGGGCAACTATCGCCTCGTCGCACACTGCGACCTGATCGCCGCGGACACCAATCGGGTCGTGATTGTGGACTGGAAAACCGAGCAGCGCCGCCCCACGCGCGAACAATTGCTCAATCGGCTGCAAACCAGGGTCTATCGCTACGTCGTGACCGCAGTGCAGCAGCGCGCACCCGGCGCCGTATCGATGATCTACTGGTTCGCCCAGTATCCCGATCAACCGGAAGTCTTGCCATATGAGGCGCGCCAACACGCTGAAGATCAGCGTTACCTGACTGAATTGATCTCCGAGATCGATCAGCGCGCCGCACAGTCCGGCGAGTGGGACAAAACACCCAATGAGCGCAAATGCGCTTACTGCACCTATCGTTCGTTGTGCAATCGCGGCGTGGTTGCAGGCGCGATCAGTCCCGACGACGATCTGGAAACCGAACTTGTGATCGATCTGGCTGAGTTGGACGAGATTGCGTACTGAAGGGGGAGAGCGATGAAGCCATTAACCGGTCTGGGCTTGCGCAAAGCCATCAAACGCGCTGATGCTGAACGCCTGCTATTGCTTATGCTGCTGAGTTTCGCCGCTTCGGTCGTGTTGACACGCGTCTATTTGCAGTTAACGGGCTATCCGCAGATTGGCAGCGGCGAACTACACATCGCGCACATGTTGTGGGGCGGTCTGCTGCTCTTCATCGGCGCCATGTTAGTGTTGACTCTGGCAAATCGCCGGGTACTGCCCGTCGGTGCGATTCTCACCGGGGTCGGCGTCGGATTGTTCATTGACGAGGTGGGCAAGTTCATCACCAAATCCAACGATTATTTCTATCCGTTAGCCGCGCCCATCATTTACGGTTTCTTCTTGCTGACCGTGTGGCTGTATCTGCAGGTGCGCCGCGGCGCCGCGCGCGATATCCGCAGTGAGTTGTCGCAGGCGCTGGAATATCTTAGCGAAGTGGTCGACGATGACATGGATGTGCGCGAACGCGCCGAGATCGACGAGCGGCTACAGCGTATCGTCAACCGCGCTACGTCGCCCGATCATATTCAACTGGCCACCATCCTGCTCCAATTCATCCGCCGCGACGAACTGCGGCTGGTGCAGCGGCCGGCCAGTCGCCGGGAACGCTTTCTCCAGCAGTCGCAACACTTCGAAGTGAAGTACGTCAGCCGCCGCACGGCCAGGGCCGTCATCGTCATTGGCCTGGTGGCGTTTGGCGCGCTTGCCATTCAGGATTTACTGCCTGTCATCCGCGCGATCTTCTCACCGGATTTCGCCAACGAATTAGGTCGCGCTATCGCCAATGCTGGCCTGGTGCGCAGTGTTACAGGCCTGCTGTGGTACCTGGCGCGGCAGGTGCTGGAAGGTCTGGTCGGGTTGATGCTCATCGGCGGTGCGGGCTTACTGCTGACCAATCGCGAACGCATCGGCCTGCAAGCGGGGTATATCGGATTGGTCCTCCATTTGCTCACTGTGAACCTGTTGGTGTTGTATTTCGATCAGTTCACCACCATCCTGTTAACAGTGCTGCAATTTGGCCTGTTATTGGCCATGCTGCGCTATCGCCAGCGCTACCTCACGCCATCGCTGGTACGACACCAATAAAGCATGTGGATCTCACCGCCACCCGTCTTTGTCGATCCTGCGCTCTCCACCGCGATGGGTGGTCACCCGCTGCTCGCGCGTCTACTCACGCAGCGCGGATTGACTACGCCGGAAGCCGCTGCGGCCTTTCTCAATCCCGATCGATACACGCCCACCCCGCCGGCCGCCCTGCCCGATCTGGAATTCGCCGCCGATCGGCTGTATCGCGCCATCACGCGCGGCGAAAAGATCGCAGTGTGGGGCGACTTCGATGCGGACGGGCAAACGTCCACGACGCTGCTTGTTTCGCTCTTGCGTGATCTCAAAGCCGATGTCACCTACTACATTCCTCATCGCCTCACCGAATCACACGGTATCAAGATCGATGCGCTCGATCGCCTGCTCGATCAACACATTCACGTCCTGCTCACCTGCGATACTGGCATTGCCGAGCACGCCGCCATCGCGCACGCTAAATCACGCGGCGTTACCGTCCTCGTCACCGATCATCACGATTTACCGGATACTTTGCCGAACGCCGATGCTTTGATCAATCCCAAACGCCTCCCGATCGATCATCCGCTGCGATCGCTGCCCGGTGTGGGCGTGGCCTTCAAACTCGCGCAGCAGGTGCTGCATCTGGCGGGCGAAGACGAACGAGCCGATGATTATCTCGATCTGGTGGCGTTGGGCATCGTGGCCGATGTGGCGGAGCTCCGCGCCGATGCGCGTTACCTCTTGCAGCGCGGCCTGCTTCGTTTGCAGAACACCACACGCCTAGGACTGCAAGCCTTGATGAGCAGCGCGCAAGTGACGGCGGCCAATGTCTCTGCGGAAACGATCGGCTTTAGCCTCGGGCCGCGCCTGAATGCGCTCGGTCGCCTGGGCGATGCCAACCTCGCCGTCGAACTGCTGACGACCACCAATCTTACGCGTGCCCGCATCCTCGCCGCACAACTGGAAGGGCTTAACAATCAACGCCGATTGCTGATGGATCAAATCACGGCGGCGGCGCAAGAACAGATCGCCCAGGACCCGGCGTTGCTTGATTACGCCGCGTTGATTCTCACCAACCCGCACTGGCACAGCGGCGTCATCGGACCGGTAGCCAATCGCCTTGCCGAACAATACACGCGCCCCACGATCTTGCTGGTCACCGACGATCACACCGCGCGCGGCTCCGCGCGATCCGTCGCGGGCGTGGACATCACATCAGCACTGAAGATGTGCGGCGAATATCTCACGGGCGTTGGCGGGCATCCGGGCGCAGCGGGCCTCTCGTTGCCAATTGACAACGTGCCGACGTTTCGGGCGGCGCTGTCCAAAGCCATCGACACGATCCGCGATCCACGCGTCGAAACCGGCCTCGTCGTCGATGCGGAACTCTCACTCGATCAACTTACGCTCGAACTGGCGCAAGAGTTGGAACGGCTCGCGCCGTTTGGCGAAGGCAATCCCGCCGTCACGCTCGTCACGCGCCACGTCACCCTGGAACACGATCGCACCTTTGGCCGCAAGGGCGAACATCGCGAAGTGATCATCGGCGACAGCGTGGGCCACACGCAAAAATTGATCTGGTGGCGCGGCGCGGGCCTGGAGGTCGCCGATGGGCCGATCGATGTGGCGTACACCCTGAAGAGCACGAACTATCGGGGTGAGCGTGTGCTATCGGTGGAATGGGTTGATTTCCAGATCGCGCCTGTGTCTGCGATCGAAATCAGCGCGCCACAACCCCAGATCGAGGTGATTGATTGGCGCAACAAAGACCTTGCACAGCTGCCAGTACAAGCCGATTGGCTGATCTGGGCCGACGGCGCGGTGGCCGCTCCGCGCGCCGCCGTTCGCCGCACCGATTTGCGCGAGGCCGACACGCTGGTCATCTGGTCTGCGCCGTGCGGCTGGCGCGAACTGGAAGCCGCGCTGCAGCGTGTCAAGCCACGCACGATTTATCTGTGCAACGCCGCAGCGAATGTCGATTCGATGGAAGCCTTTCTCAAGCGCCTGGGCAGTTTGCTTAAGCACGATCTCAATCAACGGGGTGGACAAGTGGCGGTGGCCCGGCTGGCGGCCGCATTGGGGCATCGCACGATCACAGCGCGCAAAGGCATCGAGTGGCTGGAGGCCAGCGGCCAGATCAGCGTGAAGAGTTGGACCGACGATCAGATCGTCATTGCTGCTGGCACAGGCCAGAAGACCGAAGAGATCGACACACTTAAGGCCGAACTCACTGTGCTGCTGGCTGAAACCGCCGCGTGGCGTGCCTATTATCAGCGACTCAATATCGAAGAGATTCGCGCTCTCGTGCAACGCTATCGAGCGGCATAATCGCGCCCCTATTGACTTGTAGACCCGGGCCAGGTAAAATGACGCCACATTCAGCCACTGGAGGTAATCCATGCTCGTCCGAGAACGCATGTCTACCCGCCCCATTTTGTGCGAACCCGATCTGCCCGTCAGTGATGCCCTGGATCAGATGAAACGGGAACATATCCGCCGCATGCCCGTCGTGGATAAGCATGGCAAACTGGTGGGCATTGTGTCTGACAAGGATTTGTTGCAGGCGTCGCCCTCGTCGGCCACCAGCCTCAGCGTGTGGGAAATTACCTATCTCCTGTCGAAGATCAAGGTCGGCGATGTGATGACGAAAAAAGTCATCACGATTGCGGCGGACACACCGCTGGAAAATGCGGCCCGCATCATGGTCGACAACAAGATCGGCGGCCTGCCC
>JAUQXD010001351.1 GCA_030834835.1 Thermoflexales bacterium
TCTGCACGGCTTCTTGCAGCGTGTCATTCAGGCCATTCACATCACCGGGGTTGACCAGAATCGCATCAACGCCCTTGTTGATCAGATTCTGCAACTGCTGAATCTGGCCCGGCACGTCGGTGTCCGCGCTCTCGATCACCAGGTCATTCGTCAGACCCGCCTTCATATATTCGGCGTTGACGTCCTTCAATTCCTGGATCATCTGCGTGCGATATTCGCTGGAAATGAAGGGGTTGGAGATACCAATCGTGAATTTCTTAGGCGCAGCCGGTTGAGCGGGCGCAGTGGTCGGTTGAGCGGCGGGCGCTTTCGTCGGCTCAACGGCGGGCGCAGTCGTGGGCTGCACAGCGGGTGCGGCCGGGGCCGGTGTCGCCGCGGGCGCGGCACAACCAGCGATCATCGACGCGACGAGAAGCAGGGTCACAACTGCGAGAGTTGTCTTGCCGTGTTTCATGGATTCTTCTCCTGTGGTGTTGAGATGTGAATCAACGCGAAACGCTCGGGGATCCAGGCCGAATCGGGATGCGGTCACCTCCTGTCTCAAATGTATTTCATCGTCTTGTCTTGAACTACAAATAGATGCTCCAGCGCCAGCTGGATCGCGCCGGTTACGCCTGCTTCCGTGCTCATCGGCGAGTAGCTGATCGTCAGTTCACGGGTCGCCAGCGCCGTCGATCGGCGCAGCACCGCCTGCCGGATCGAGGCCAGCAGTTGATTGCCGATATTGGACACGCCACCGCCAACCAGAATCATGCTGGGATTGAAAAAATTCACCAGCCCTGCCAATACATCGCCGATAAGCCGCCCGCTGTTCTGGATGATCTCGATCGCAGCGCGATCGCCCTCGCGCGCGGCGGCGGCGACATCTTCCGCGCGCAACGCACCATCGTTGGCCGATAGTTTTTGCGCCAGGATCAGGCTCGATCCATTTTGCGCGGCCTCTACCGCCCGATTGGCGATCGCAGGCCCGGCGGCCATCATTTCCAGACAGCCGGGATTGCCACAGCGGCAGATCGGACCGTTGGGATCGGCGCTGATGTGCCCGATGTCGCCTGCGCTGCCGCTGCTGCCACGATGCACTAATCCGTTACACACGATGCCCGCGCCGATGCCGGTGCCAACCTTGACGAAGATGAAGTTATCGACACCTGCGCCCGCGCCCGCCTGCAATTCACCCAACGCCATGATGTTGACGTCGTTATCGACGGCCACAAATGACGACGGAAATGCTGAATGAAAATACCCGCGAATCGAGAAGCCTTCCCAGGCCGGCATCAACGGCGGCGCAACGAGCACGCCTCTGGCAAAATCCACTGGCCCCGGCACACCCACGCCGACGCCCAAAACTTGATCGGCACGCAGGCCGCGTTTGGACAGCAACGTCAGGATGCGCTGCTTTACGTCCCCCAACAGCACCAGGGGTTCGTCGCGGACATCGGCCAGGCCGCAGTCGCGCGCCAACACTTGCGCATTCAAATCGGCCAGCGCAATGTCGATGCT
This sequence comes from Thermoflexales bacterium, assembly GCA_030834835.1. GTDB lineage: Bacteria > Chloroflexota > Anaerolineae > Fen-1058 > Fen-1058 > JAGOBP01. The sequence continues at coordinate 1,501 of JAUQXD010001351.1, forward strand.
GGTCGCACCGATGTCCACGCCCACGATGTAGCCCAGCACATTGTTGAACTTCAAGAGGCGCGGGCGGCGGCCGCCTTGCGATTCGCCCTCGCCCGTTTCCATTAAGATGCCGCGCTTGATCAATTTGCCCACTTCGCTGGTCACTTTAGGACGCGACCAACCGGTGATTCGAGCGATGTCGGTGCGGGAAACCTCTTCGTATTTGCGCAAGGCGGCAATCACCTGCGCCTCGTGCGCGGAGACGATGAGAGGGGCAATCGGGCGGGGTCTGAGCGTTGATTTTCGGACGGCTGGGTTCATGCGCGATAGTCACTAACGAGTGATGCTGCGGCTGCCTGTCATGCTAGCATGGAAACGCCTCGCCGGTCACGTGATCAATGTGCAATCTTTTTCGTGACTTACTTCACAGATATGCTTAAGTTGTTTTCGGCGATGCGTTTCGTGCTATTCCAGCGGTGAAAACCCGGCTTGATTCCTGAGACGAAATGAGTATAATGCCAATAACTTGTAATGTCAACATGACGACTCGTGACGTATCGCGCGGGTCACCAGAAAGCGTGCGAAGGTCTTATGCCCGGGTCGCCTCAGACCGTTGCCCCACTGCCGAAGTACTATCAATTGCGCGAAGTGTTGCGCGAGCAAATCGAGCTGCTCACCGCCGATCAGCCCATCCCCTCTGAAAACGAGTTGTGTCAGACGCACGGCGTCAGCCGCATCACCGTGCGTAAGGCGCTGAACGATCTCATTCACGAAGGGTTGCTGTATGCCGTGCAGGGCAAGGGCACGTTTGTCGCGCCGCACAAGTTCCGCGTGCAGTGGGCGCAGGAGACCGCCGGCTTCCACGCGGATATGGCTCGGCGCGGCCTCGCTGTCAGTGTGAAAGTGTTGGAACAATGCGTCATCCCGGCGGATGATCGCACGGCCACCGAACTGCAATTGAGTCCCGGTGCGCCGGTGGTAAAACTGGTCCGCTTGCGCTTCGTTGATGACAAGCCCTTTGACGTGGCAACCAACTACCTGCCCGCGCAGCTCTTCCCCGGCCTGGAACGTGAAGACTTTGCAACGCTGTCATTGTACGCGTTGATGCGCACCAAATACGGCATTCAACTCGATCACGGCGTGCGGTTGGCGGAAGCGGCACAGTGCTCGGCGGAAGAAGCCAAATTATTGCGAATCAAGGCGACTGTGCCGCTGCTGGTCATTCACAGCACGATGTACGACACGCAGGGCCGGCCCGTCGAGCACGGCGTAGCCAAGCAGCGCGGCGATCGAGCGCAAGTGGAGATCGCTGTGGTGGCAGCTAAATAGCTCCACAAAGTTAGGTCAATTGTGTCATGCTGAGCGACGCGAAGCATCTCTGGCCGAGTGGCATCAAATGCACCTTATGGCAGAGATTCTTCACTCGCCGCGGCTCGTTCAGAATGACACACGATCGGTTATTTGATAGAGCGCGTTGTCGAATTCTAATTTCCTCAATTCAGGGAGACACAGCATGGCAAACATCGCGATGTTAGGCACGGGTCTGATCGGCATGTTCTATACGATGAGTCTCACGTCCAAACGCGGGCGCGATAAAGTCGTCGTGGTCGCAGGCACTCAACCCGAGAAGACCAAAGCCTTTGCGGAAAAATGGGGCATTCCCAATTGGACGACGAATCTGGCCGAGGCCATTCAACGTCCCGATGTCGATCTCGTCGTGATCGGCCTGCCGAACTATTTGCATCTGGAGGCAGCACTACTCGCGACACAGGCGGGCAAGGGTATTTTGTGCACCAAGCCGCTGGCGCGCAACGCGGCTGAAGCGAAGCAAATGCTGGACGCGGTCGATAAAGCGGGCGTGTTTGCCGGGTATCTGGAAGATTTGGCCTACACGCCCAAGACGCTGAAAGCGTTGCAATCAATCCGCAACGGATCGCTAGGCAAGATTCTATGGACGCGTTCGCGTGAGGCGCATCCCGGCCCACACAGCGACTGGTTCTGGAAGAAGGAACTATCGGGCGGCGGCGCGATTGTGGACATGGGCTGCCATTGCATCGAGATCGGTCGTAACTTCATCGGCAAAGACGTAAGGCCGCTGGAGGTGATGTGCTGGGGCGCGACCCAGGTCCACCCGATCGAGGCGGAAGACAGTGCGGTCGGCCTGGTGAAGTATGCCACCGGCGCGATCGGACAGTTTGAAGTCGCATGGACTTTTCGTGGCGGCATGGACCTGCGCGATGAAGTCTCCGGTACCGAGGGCACGGTCTGGCTCAATCACTGGCTACGCACCGGCTTCGAGATGTTCTCCGCGCCAGGGCAGCGCGGCTACGTATCGGAGAAGTCGGAGAGCGACACGGGGTGGCTGTTCCCGGTGGGCGATGAAGTAGGCGCGCTCGGCTACACCGATATGTTTGTCGATATGCTCGACGCTTACGAACAGGGCAAGCAACCGATGGAGACCTTCTACGATGGCTACGTCGTCAACGCCATTATGGATGCGGCTTATCGCTCGATGGACTCAAAGCAGTGGGAGCCGGTCCTGTTGGATGTGTGGCGCGGCTCGGAAGACATCACCGATCAAGCGGCGCGGACTGACTTCGACGCTGAGCATTATTTGATCAAGCAAGAGGTCATGCCGGACGGCAAGATCAAATTCATCCTGAAAAACAAGCAGTCCGGTGAGATTACGCAGACGATACAGTAATGCAAGGAAACAAGTAGGCAAGTAGACAAGGAAGCAGTATGAATGTAGCAATGACGTACTTTGATGAAGTGCAAAAAATACTGGATCGCATCCGCACCACACAAACGGATGCTTTGGAGAAAGCGGCGGACATCTGTGCCAGCTCGATCGCGAGCGGCGGCCTGGTGCACGTCTTTGGCACGGGCCACTCGCGCATTCCGGTGGAAGAGATGTTTCCGCGCCACGGCAGTTATCCCGGCTTTCACCCCATCGTCGAACTGTCTTTGACATATCACAACCCCGTCGTCGGCGCGAACGGCCAGCGGCAGGCGATGTTCCTCGAACATGTCGAAGGTCTGGGCGAAGTGATCCTGCGCAACTTCGTGCTGCAGCCGCCCGATAGTTTTCTGATCTTCTCGAATAGCGGCGTCAATGAAGTCGTTGTGGAAGTGGCGCTGGGCGCGAAGCAGCGCGGCTTGCCCGTCATCGCCGTGGTGTCGCTCGATCATTGTTTGCATTCGAGCATCAAACACAGTTCGGGCAAGCGCCTGCCCGATGTGGCTGATGTCACGGTCGATAACGGCACGCCCGGCGGCGATGCGCTGGTACGAATCGACGGCGTGGCCGATCCCGTGGGGCCGGGGTCAACCATCGGGCACGCCGTCATCGCGAATACGTTGAAGGTGCTGGTGGCCGATCGGCTGGCACGGCTCAACAAGATGCCGCTGGTGTTGACGAGCAGTTTCTTCATCGGCGAGGCGGCTTCATCCAAACGCTTTGACGAGGTGTACGACGATTATCGCTCGCGCGTGCGACGCGTTTACGGCTGCGGCGATGATTAACCTGGCGAACAAAGTTGCGATTGTAACCGGCGGCGCCAGCGGCATTGGATTAGCAACCGCGCAGTTGTTTGCAGCCGAAGGCGCAAGCGTGGCGATCTTCGACCTGAATGAAGATCAGGGGCACGCGGTCGCCACGCAGATCCGATCGGACAGTGGCGACGCGCAGTTCATTCGTGCGGATATGACACATGCTGATGAAGTCGAGGCCGCCGTGCACGCAACGATCGATCACTATGGCCGCCTCGACGTAATCTTCAACGGCGCGGGCGGCAGCGGCCGCCGTTGGGGCGATGGCCCGACGGCCGACTGCACCGACGAAGGTTGGGAGAAAACGATCGCACTGAATCTGAAGAGCGTCTTTTTGGGCTGCAAATACGCTCTTCCCGAAATGCTGAAAGTTGGCCGCGGCGCGATCGTGAATCTATCGTCGGTGCTGGGTATGGTGGGCGGCGACGCGGATTTTGCCACACACGCCTATGCAGCCAGCAAGGGCGGCATCATCGCGTTGACACGCGCCATCGCCACGTATTACGCGCTGCAGCACATCCGCGCCAACGTCATCTGTCCCGGCCTGATCGCAACCGCGATGAGCCAACGTGCACAAGCGAGCGAGGCAATTCGCGCACGCCTGCCGGAATTGCAGCCGTTGACGGGTGACTTCGGACAACCGATCGATGTAGCGCAAGCCGCGCTGTATCTGGCATCCGACCAATCGAAGTTTGTGACGGGCACAGTGTTAACCGTAGATGGTGGTTGGACAACTCACTAAAAGGGAGCAGGATGATGATCTTACCGACGAGTGTCATTGGCAGTTACGCGTGGCCGTCGTGGTTTATCACGGCCGTCGAAGCCATGAAGCGCGGCGATTACGGCCCCGTTGATATGCAAGAGACATTGAACGATGCGGTCGATCTGGCGCTGCGCGATCAAGAAGATGCCGGCGTCGATATCATCAGCGACGGCGAAATGCGGCGCCTGGGCTTTTTCACCGCCGATTTCTACAATCGCTTGACGGGCCTGCGCACGCTGCCGCCCGACAGGTTGTTAGGGCCTGCCGGTCATGATCAACGCGAGCACTACGAAGCGCTCGAACCGATCACCGCGCCGAATGGGCTGGGCCTTGTCTCCGAATTTGAATACGTGCGCACACGCACCACACGCTCGATCAAAATGCCATGCCCCGGGCCGTTTACGCTGGCGGGGCGCATCGTGCCAGGCAGCGCTTACAAGGATCGGATGGATGTCGCTCACGCGCTGGCGGAGATCATCAATGCCGAGTTGAAAGCGCTCGTTGCGGCGGGCGTGAACTTCATTCAACTCGACGAGCCGTCGTACGCGGTGCATCCTGAAGCGGCTCGCCGCGGAACGCCGCGTGATTTTGTCGAACTGTTCAATGCAACCGTGAACGGTGTGAGTGCCCGTATCGGCTTGCATTTGTGCTTTGGCAACTTCGTTGGGCGACCGGTGGCGAAGCGGACCTACGCGCCGCTGTTCCCGCATATTCTCGACACACGCACGGATGAACTCGCGCTGGAATTCGCCAACCGTGAGTTGTTCGAGATCGAGGTCGGTAAGCAAGTGGCCGAAGCAGGCAAGACGCTGGCGGCCGGGCTGATCGACGTGAAGAACTACTACATCGAAACGCCGGACGATGTCGCACAGCGCATTCGCACCGCCTTGAAGTATGTGCCCGCCGATAAATTGACCATCGTGCCCGACTGCGGGTTCAGCCAGACGGCGCGCTGGGCGTCTCGCGCCAAGTTGAAGGCGATGGTCGATGGGGTAAAGATCGTGCGAGGCGAGATCGTTGCCAATTTGTAAGGTGTGTCAGGAGCTTTCCATGCCAGCGCTAGACTTCAAAGAAATTCCACAAGCTAACAAAGGGAGCGGCGAACAAGACACTTTCGAGCAATTTGCGAGAGATTTTCTTATGAATTCGGGTTTTACCATTGAAGAGGGTCCAAGTCGGGGGCCAGACAGGGGTAAGGACTTGCTTGTGTGTGAGCCCTTAACAGGTCTCGTACAGCATAAAACACGGCGTTGGGTAGTGAGCTGTAAGCATTTCGCTCATACCGGAAAGGCAGTTGGTGACGGCGACGAGATCGATGTTATTGGGCGAGTGCGGAAGTTTAAGGCTGATGGGTTTATGGCCTTCTACTCAACTATCCCATCGAGCGCATTGAGTCAAACTCTTATGTCTCATAAGGATGAAATAGATGTCGAGGTTTGGGATCGAGAGAAAATCGAAGACAAACTCATTTCTGAACCAAAACTACGGACAACCATAATGAGGTATTTTCCAAAAAGCTTCACAGCTTGGAGAACGCTACTGATTGACAACGTAACTCATCAAGTATCAGAAGGTAGAGGACAGGCGGCGATTACTGTTGAGTTACCGGAGAGAGATTGGGCTTTCATTACTCGTGATCTTAAAAGGTTGCAAATGACGGAAGATCAATGGAATCAAGTGTTTCCAAGATGGCCGGACATTCCAATAAGTGCGAAACCCAGTGTTATCTTGAACACAAAATACGTGGAAGTGATCTTCGCGGTATTGTTAGACGAGCCATGGCTTGGTATCAACAATGTAACAGAGAATAACCAGGGCCAATCAGAGATATTTCGCTCTGGGCGCTGGTGTGTGACCGATGACGCTATCATCTGCCAACAATTTAACTACGCAATTGGTATAGATCGGCTAGATGAAATGGATTGGTTCGCTCATCTGCT
>JAUQXD010001352.1 GCA_030834835.1 Thermoflexales bacterium
TCCTGACGAGCGATGAGTGAAATGTAATGCATAATGCGTGCTGCGTATTGCGTGATTCGATTATCCGTTAACGTCCGCTTCCGTCCCGCGTAGCGTGTCCGTTTTAGAGTCCGTTGTCGGTTTCCCGTCGGAGCAGGTTGAGGAACTCTACCGATTTAACCTTGCGCTCCAGCACAAACTGAATGTATCTTAACATGACTTGTTCAACTTCGCTCGATACTGCCTCGCGAATGGTCAACGCCGTAAATGCGGCATATTCCGTGCGGAGCGCGTGCCGCAGCACTTTCAGCGCGCTGAGTGACAGGCGGCTGGCGTCCGATCGACCCGGTGCGTGCGCGTGCGTGGGGCACAGCACGCCGCCTGCGGGCGGACTCCAACCGTAGTATTCATCGGGCGCAACTTCGATCAGCGCTTCGCCGCGATCCGCGCACACAAACACTTGTGGCTGAAACCCCGCGATGGTCAGCAGCTTCAACTCAAAGAAGCGCGCGGTTAGCGGCAGATTGCGCATCGCGGTCGTGGCGATCCAGTTCAGCCCTTCCGCCAGCAGATCGAACATCTCCGGCTGCTCGTTGCCTTCTTCCGCAAACGCGTCGATCAACTCGACCGCGTAGTGCGCATAGGTCGATCGGGTGAGGTCTTCGCGCAGCCCGCGATAGGCATCGATCATCTCTACCTGCGAGACGATGTCGATGTCGCCGCGCCCCTTCGCAATCAACATCTTCGAGCGCGTGAATAGTTCGATGTGACCGGCGCGGCGGCTCTTGATCTTGCGCGCGCCTTTGGCATTGACGCGCAGTTTGCCGCGCTCGCGCGAGAGGACGGTCAATAACCGATCGGCTTCACCCACATCCGTTCGGTGCATGACGATGGCATCAATGCGATAAAGTCGGCTTCTGTCCAATGATCAATTCTCAATGCACAATGTACAATTCATAATGCATAGTGCATAATGCCATGCCCTGATCTACTTATCTACTTATTTCCTGATCTACTTTTCCAGATGCCTGGGCGTGAACGAGTCCGGCAGCAACTTGCTCATCGTCGTCGTGCGATGCTCGCCGTTCTTGTCCGCGATGTAGATAGTCAATTCGGGCGCGAACTCGACCATGACCTGGCGGCACGCGCCGCACGGCGAGCCGCCGTTGCTGGTCACCACCGCAATCGCCTCAAATTCAAGTTCGCCCTCCGAGACGGCTTTCAAAATCGCTGTGCGCTCGGCGCACACCGTGTGGCTGTATGAGGCATTCTCGACGTTGCAGCCCAGGTACACTTTGCCCGACTTGCCCAGCAGCGCCGCGCCGACTTTGTAGTGCGAATACGGCGCGTACGCCCGCTGGCGGGCTTCGATGGCTTGAGCGATGAGTTCTTTAGGATTCATATAGCTCCTAATGCGTGCTGCGTAATCCGTAAGCCGTTCGTTACGCATTACTCATTACGCATTATCAATTGTCTTTGTCGTCGTCGGAGATGGTTTCTTTGATCTGCCGCGTCACGCGGATTTTGCCAATGCGCCGGCCCGCGACGTTCACCACTTTCAAGAGCAAATCCTCGTGCTGTACTTCGTCACCGGGCAGCGGCACTTTGCCCAGCGATTCGTAGATGAAGCCTCCCAACGTGTCGCTCTCGTCGATGGGAATATTGGACTTGAGCAGATCGTTGATGTCGCTTAAATTCGCGCGCGCGTCGATCAGCCATTCGTTCTCGCCGACGCTCTGGATCAGCGCTTCCTCGGCCTGATCGTATTCATCCTGAATCTCCCCCACGATCTCTTCCAGAATATCTTCAATCGTCACGAGGCCCGCCGTGCCGCCGTATTCGTCGATCACGATCGCCATGTGGATGCGGCGTTTCTGCATGTCTTCCAGCAGTTCGTCCACCTTCTTGCTTTCAGGCGTAAACGCGGCCGGCCGCACGATGTCCGATAGCTTGATTTGATTCGCCGCCTCGCGCCCTTTTTCGCGCAGCACTTTCAGCAAGTCCTTGGCGTACAAAATGCCGATGACGTTGTCGATGTTGTTCTGATAGACCGGCACGCGCGAGTGGTTGTGCTTGATGATCACGTCCATCGCGTCCATCAGCGGCGTCTCGGCGTCCAGCGCCACGATGTCCACACGCGACACCATCACTTCGCGGGCCAGCGTCTCCCCGAACTCGAAGATCGAGTAGATCATCTCTTTCTCGTCCTCTTCGAGCATGCCGCTTTCTTCGCCCGCATCGACCAGCGTCTTGATCTCTTCCTGCGTGACGATAGGCAGCCCGCGACGGCGCTGCCCGCCGAACGGTTTGGCGATCAGGTTGGTGGCCCACACCAGGAAGCGCACCAGCGGTGAGGCCAGGCCAGCCAGCAGCGTAATCGGGCGGGCCACCGCCAGCGCGATGCGCTCGCTGTGCGCCAGCGCAATGGACTTGGGCGCGAGTTCGCCGAAGATCAACGTCACAAGCGTCAGCAGGATCGTGATAATACCAATGGCCAGACCCTGGGCCGCCTGCGCCACAATCGGAACCGGTACAGCCGCCAGGGCAGTCTCCAAACCACCGGACAGGCTCACCGCGGCGGTGGCTGAGGCGAGAAACCCCAGTAACGTTACGCCGATCTGGACGGTCGCCAGAAAGCGGTTGGAATCATCGGCCAGCCGATACAGCACTTCAGCGGTCTGGTTGCCGTTCTCGATAAGCTGTTTCAGACGCAGCTTGGGCACGCTGATTACGGCGATTTCTGACGCGGAGAAAAAAGCGTTCAGCACGACCAGCACGGCGAGGAAAATCAATTCAGCAGAGATGTTTGTGTCCATAGACAACGACTAATACGTACCCCGTAATGCGTAACAATCAATTACGCAGTACGCATTACGCATTATGCTTTGGTCTGGCCGGCACGCCATACACCAACTCATCGTCGGCGACATCATGCGTCACCACCGACCCGGCGCCGGTTTTGGCGTGTGCGCCGATCTTGACAGGCGCGACCAGCATCGTGTCGCTGCCGATGAACGTGCCTTCGCCAATTTCGGTTTTATGCTTCTTTTTGCCGTCGTAGTTGCACGTGATCGTGCCCGCGCCGATGTTGACGTCCGCGCCGATGTCGGCGTTGCCCAGATAACTGAAGTGGCCCTGTTTCGTGCCCGGCCCTAAGCGGCTATCTTTCACTTCGGCGAAGTTGCCGATGTGCACGCCTTCGCTGAGATAAGCGCCTTTGCGCATGTGCGAGAACGGCCCCATATCGACGTGATCTTCCAACACCGCGCCTTCCACCATCGACGCCACGATTTTGCACTCGTTGCCGATCGTAGAATCATGGATGATCGTATTCGGCCCGATCGTACACTCACACCCGATCGCGGTCTTGCCGTGCAAGTGTGTGTTGGGATAAATAAGCGTGTCGGCGCCGATGACGACACTCGCTGCGATGTACGTCGTCGCGGGATCGATCAGCGTCACGCCGTTAAGCATGTGGCGCGTATTGATGCGCTCGCGCATCAGCCGTTCGGCTTGCGCCAACTGCGCTCGATCGTTGATGCCCAGCACTTCGTTTTCGTCGCAGTCAGCGTTGGCGACCACTGCGCCCTCTTGCGCGGCGATGTTCACGAGATCGGTCAAATACAACTCGCCGTGGCCGGGTCGCGGCGTCAGCCGATCGAGATGGGCCAGCAGCCAATCGGTCTGGTAGCAGAAGATGCCGGAGTTGACTTCGCGAATCGCGCGTTGTTCAGGCGTCGCTTCCTTGTACTCCACGATATCGACGATGCGCTGTTGATCGTCGCGGATGATACGACCGTATAACGCCGGA
>JAUQXD010001353.1 GCA_030834835.1 Thermoflexales bacterium
CTTTTCACCGCGCGAAACGCGCCGTAGTGCACCGACATCTGCCGCGCTTCCACGGCGAAGGTCGCGGCGCGTTCGGCCTCGGCGGCGGCAGCCAGCGCCGGAGCACGATTAGTGAGTTTGGCGGTAAGGTTCAAGGTATTCATCATGCGACTCTCCTTCGACTAAAACGATTCCGCAAGATAATGGCCACCGCGTTCAGCGTCAGCAACAACACCAGCAACACTACAATCGCCGCCGCGGCCAGATTGCGGAACTCAGCCTGCGGGCGCGCAGTCCAGTGATAGATTTGAATGGGCAGCGTGGTGAACTTGGAAAACGGGCCGCTGGGATCGACAGTGATAAAGGTCGATGCGCCGATGACGACCAGCGGGGCGGTCTCGCCGATGGCGCGCGACATGGCCAGAATGGTGCCGGTTAGAATGCCGGGCAGGGCGTTGGGTAATACGTGATGCCACACCGTCTGCCACTTGGTCGCGCCCAGCCCAAAGCTGGCCTGTCGCAGCGAGCGTGGCACGGCGCGGATGGCCTCCTGCGCGTTGATGATGATCACGGGCAGCACCAGCAGCGCCAGCGTCAAGCCCGCCGACAGAATGGTGCGGCCATTTTGTGACGTATCGCCGCCGCCGGCCGCGCCAAACGCGACGCCGCTCGTCAGGGGTTCCAGCACGCGCACAAAAATCGCGAGGCCCAACATGCCGTAGATGATCGACGGCACGCCGGCCAGATTGGTGATGTTGGTCTGAATGATGCGGTTGAAACGATTATCCACCGCGTACTCTTCCAGATAGATGGCCGCGCCCACGCCGATCGGGAAGGCGACCAAAATCGTGATCAAGATTGTCAGCAGCGAACCGAGGATGGCGGTGCGCACGCCGGCCGATTCAGGATCGGGTGACTGGGGGTTGTTGATGAAATCGGTGTTGACCCAGTTGCGAAATTCCAGCGTAACGTTGGGGAGCGCCGCCACTTCGGCTTCAATCGCGGCTCGATTGGTCAGCGAGGCGATCAGGTCCCATGTGTCTACGATCTTGGGCTGCACCACGCGCTCTTGCACCAGCGCGAAGATTTCTGCGGCGGTGCGCTCTTCAAACTTCTTCTCGCGATCATAGCGGCGATACAGGCCGGCGGAGACGTTGTCTTTGAAGATCAATGTCAGGGTCGCCGGGGGCAGCTCGGCCAATCGGGTGTTGGGTGCGGCGTCCGGCACGTACTTAGCGATCAATACGTGCGGATCGATCTCGTTTTGGATCGCCACAAAGCCAAAGGCATCGTTGACGATCTTGACCAGCAAGATCAACAGCAGCGCCACACATAGAATGGTCGCCAGCAGAAAGACGATCTGCCACACGCTGGCGGCGCGATTGCGACCGACGGTATTCGGCTCAAAGTCTTCATCGGGATTGCGAACGGTAAGGCTCATTCGTACACCTCGCGGAAGCGCCGGACGATGGCGTTGCTGATCAGGTTGAGCACGAGCGTAATCAGGAACAGGAACAGCGCGATGGAAAAGATGCTGTTGTAGTCGATCGAGTCGTAGCTCAGGTCGCCGCCGCTGATGCGGACGATGTGGCCCGTCATGGTCTCAGCCGCTTCAAACGGGTTGAAGGTGAAGTTTGGCCCGGCCCCGGCCGCGATGGCGACGACCATCGTCTCACCGACGGCGCGTGAAATCGCCACGATGACGGCGGCGGTGATGCCGGACAGCGCGGCGGGCAGCACGAGTTTGAGGGCGGTTTCGAACCTGGTCGCGCCCAGCGCATAGGCGCCTTCGCGCAGCGAGCGCGGCACGGCGCTGAGGGCGTCTTCGCTCATGGAGGCGACCAGCGGAATGATCAAGATGCCGATGACGATGCCGGCCGAGGCCGTGTTATAAATTTGCACCGTGCCTTGCCCGAAGATCGAGCGGAGCAGGGGCGTCATGAACGTCAGCGCGAAGTAGCCATAGACCACGGTCGGGATGCCAGCCAGCACTTCCAGCACCGGCTTCAGGATGCCGCGCGCGCGCGGTGTGGCGTATTCGCTCAGGTAGATGGCGACCGCCAGACCCAGCGGCAGCGCCACCAGCATCGCGGCCAGGCTGGTCATCAGCGTGGCGTTGAGCAGCGGCAGAATGCCGAAGTTGCCAATGGCGGGCTGCCACTCCGTGGTGGTGAAGAATTCGATCACGTCCACCTGACCGGAGCCGAAGAACGCTAGCGATTCTTCAAACAGCACAAACACAATGCCGGCGGTGATCAGAATGGAAATGGCTCCGCTGGCCATCAGGAAGCCTTGAATAATAATTTCATGCGGGCGGCGGCGTTTGCGTAAAGCCGCG
>JAUQXD010001354.1 GCA_030834835.1 Thermoflexales bacterium
ACTACGGCGCGATGTACGGCGGATCGACCACGTCGATCCTGGTGAATGCGCCCGGCGAATCCTCCAGCGTTGTCACCTGCATCGACGGTTTCGAGATGGCGAAGAAGGGGCGCGCCGGGCCAGCGCTGGCCGCCGCCGCGATCGGCTCCTTTGTCGCCGGCACGTTCGCCACCCTCATGCTGATGATTTTTGGCCCGGTCATTGCGCAGTTTGCCCTTAACTTTGGCCCGCCCGAATATTTTGCGCTCATGCTGGCCGGTCTGACGGTCGTCACCAGTCTGGCCGGGCGCTCACTGGTCAAAGCGTTGCTGGCTACGACCATCGGTCTGGCGTTTGCGACGGTTGGCATCGATCTGCAAAGCGGTGTCTCCCGTTTCACCCTGGGGAACATGGAAATGCTCGACGGCCTCGAATTTCTGGTCGTCGCGATCGGATTGTTCGCCCTCTCGGAGGTCATCTCGAATCTGTCCAATATGAAGCAGGCCACCATGGAACGCCTGTCCATCAAGGGCGGTCTGTGGCTGACCAAAGAGGACTGGAAGCGCGCCATCCCCGCTTTCATCCGCGGCACGCTGTCCGGCTTTTTCGTGGGCGGCATCGCGGGCGCGGGCGCGGCTGTCGCCTCCTTCGTCTCTTACGGCATTGAAAAAAGCACCGGCAAACACAAAGAAGAACTCGGTCACGGCGCGATCGAAGGAGTGGCCGGTCCCGAAGCGGCCAACAACGCAGCGGCAGGCGGCGCGATGATCCACTTGCTCTGCCTGGGCATCCCCGGTTCCGGCACCACTGCCATCATGCTTGGCGCGCTGCTGATGCTTGGCCTGCAACCCGGCCCGCTCCTCTATCAACAGCAACCGGATTTCGTCTGGGGCCTCATCGCCAGCATGTACATCGGCAACGTGATGCTGCTCGTGCTCAATCTGCCGCTCGTCGGGATGTGGGTCAAGATTCTCGACATCCCGCTCTATCTGCTCGTCCTGTTCATCATCCTGTTCTCGTTCCTGGGCGTGTACACCGTCAACAACAGCGTGCAGGACTTGCTGCTCATGGTGGGGTTCGGCGTCTTTGGCTACATTCTGAGACGGCTCGATATTCCGGCCGCGCCCATCATCCTGGCGATGGTGCTGGGCGATCTGATGGAGCAGGCCATGCGCCAGTCGCTCATCATGTCCGATGGCTCGCTGGGCATCTTCTTCACCCGCCCCATCGCGCTCATCCTGCTCATCCTGGCCGCCATCTCCATCACGAATCCGTACTGGAAGCAGATCGGCCGATTTGTCCGGCGGCTGTTCGCGCCGCGACCTACGGCCTGAGATTTCGAGGTTACTACTCAGCCGTCATTGCGAGGAGCGCTGTTTGCGACGAAGCAATCTCGTGTTTGGCCAGGAGATTGCTTCGCAAAAAACGCTCGCAATGACGGTGGGCTGAGTAGTTACATTTCGAGTACAATAAGGCATGACTCGTCCGTGCCGTTCCCTCGGAAAAATCCAGTGGATGAGATTGAGCCTGATCGTCGTCTTGATGACAATGGTCGCCTGCGCTTCGGGCCAGGCGTCGGCAGTCACACCGATCGTTACCGCGACACCGATCGGGACCGTGCGCCCGATCGAAACTGATCAACCGATCGGGCCGCCACCGACCGTTCCACTTGCTCCTAAAGTCATCCCCTTCTTCACCACCGAGAGTGATCCGAATCAACTGACCGTTTTGCAGGAACTCATCCTGGAATATCAACAGCTGAACCCCGGCATCGAAGTGGACATCGTGCTGGCTTCGCCTTCATCGCGAGGCAGCCGCTTGCTGACGGCGCTCGCTTCCGGTGCAGACCTGGGCATCTTTGAGATCGAGCCGACGCTGATCGCGCAGTGGGTCGACGCGGGCTATTTGCTGCCGCTCGATGATGTCGTGAGCGCGATCGGGGTGAATGATTTTGTCGCGGGCAGCCTGTTCCGCCAGAACGATCACGTCTATGCCGTGCCGTATGCTATCAGCGTTTATGGTCTGTGGATCAGAACCGACCTGCTTCAACAGGCCGGTCTGTCGCTGCCGCGCAATTACGCCGAACTGCTCCGGGCCGCTAAGACTTTAACGAAGGGCAACACGTATGGCATCGCTTTGCCCGCTGGTCAAAACATCGCCACTGTCAATTACTTCTCCGTCTTTCTGTGGCAGAACGGCGGCGATTACTTCACGTGCGATGGCAATCTGGCGTTTGGCGATTCGCCCACGCTGCAAGCGATCCGGCGCTGGGCCGATCTGGCGCAGTATGCGCCGCCCGGTTACACCACGTGGGGGTATCGCGAACAGATCGATTCTTTCTTAAATGGCCGCGTGGCGATGACGATCTATGGCGGGCGATTGGGTGTGCAGTTGCATGAGTCGAACCGCGAACTGGCCGACAACGTCACCGTCATCTTTCCACCCTTTGGCGATCAGCAAGTGACGCTGGGTGTATGGAGCCGATTTGCCATCGCCGCCGGGACGAAGAATCAGGCCGAGGCCAAAGCGTTTTTGCAATGGCTGATTAGCGGCGATCGGTTGTTACGCTACGACATGACCCTGCCCGGTCACATGATTCCGCCGCTGGAGTCGGTCCGCGCCGTGGCGCTCGACGCTGCTTCGGATTACGTGCAACGCCATACCGATTGGATCCGCTCGTTTTACGATTGGGCCGCGTTTACCAATCATCCGGCCATGAACATGGGGTCGGTGCGCGCGGGTCAATTCAAACGCTCGGATCAGGCTCCCCGCTGGGCGTGGGAAGTCTTCGGCCAGCCGGGCCTGGTGGATACGATGTTGCAGGAGATCGCCCTGGGCACGCGCGAGGCTGATTCGGCGTGGCAGGCGGCGGTCGGAAAAATGGCGCAGACGATCGCGGCGTGGAAGACCACTCATCCGGCGTGGAAAGCGCCGGAGTGTAGCCCGTGATGATGCCTCCCCCTCGCCGGGATCAAGATGCGCATCGGATGGAACACCGCACTCGCCAAGCGCGCCTCCGCCGCAAAGCGGCGGGCAAGGCGTGCGTGCTGGCG
>JAUQXD010001355.1 GCA_030834835.1 Thermoflexales bacterium
TCTTTGCGCTGGTCAATTCCGTTGAAGTGAACGCCTGGTACTTCGATCGTACCAAGAAACTGGCCACGATCTGCAAAATGAAAGCTGGATAGATGACCGTTCGTATCTCTCTGAAAGTTCATGACTATCAGCGCAGTCTCAGCGACGATGAAGTTATCGCCGCGGCGCGGCGGGTCATTACCGATGGCCTGCCTGATGAGGCCAAACAATATTCGCAATGGGCGGTCGAGATTGACGGCGAACTAATCGGGGCCAAGTGGTTACTTAGTCACGTCACGGGCATCCCGACCAGCGATTTCCAGTCGCAGTATGCCACCTACGTTTTCAGTAAGCGGTTGGGTCTCACGGTGGTCAATGCCCGCAATGATCAATTCGCGCCAGCTGGCCGCAAAGCCGCGCCGGCGCCAGACAATGATGCGCGTCGGCTGGATATTCTGGAAGCACAGGTCGCCGAGATTCGCGTTTTTTTGGCTGGTCGTACTGATAATCGGCCCAGTGACGATAAACTCTGCGAGTGGATTCACTTTTGCTATACGTTTGAACTGCATGCCGAAGCGCGTGATCTCTATCCATTGATCGATCCATCGCAAGTCAACACCTGGTATTTTGAACGCACCAAAAAACTCGCCAAAATCTGTGCCATGCGCGTCCCTTAATCTCTTACACTATGCCGCCTTTCCTTCACGCTGCCTATCTCATCCTTGTCGAAACCAAACGGCCCATGTCGGCCGATGAAATCATGGCGCTGGCCTTGGAACGCGGTCTGGTTCACACGCGCGGCTCTACGCCATCCAAGTCACTCGCCGCTCAGCTCTACGTCGATATCCGGGACAACGGCGCGCAGTCGCGCTTTATCCAGGTGGGGCGTGGTGCAAACTTCGCCTTGAATGATGGCCGGATCGAGACCCAGTTGGATGCGATTGAAGAATCGCCTCCCCAGCTACCGTTAATTTCACGCAAGCAGCCTCAGTCGGTGGCCGTGCCTCAACGACAAGATTATCACGCCGCTCTCGATCGTGAAGTCGGCGCGATCCAGTCTTTCTTGCAGGGTCGATCAGATCAGCGGCCATCCGATGAAAAACTGTGTGACTGGGTGCAGCTCTGTTACACCCTTGAATTGTATACTGCCGCTCGCGATCTTTTTCGCCTCATCAATCCAACCGATGTGCATCCCTGGTATTTTGAACGCACCAAGAAATTGGCGCGCATCTGCACGATAAGGGCCGATTCGCATGCTTGATCCTATCCGTCCGCCCAACCTGAGTGAATATCTCAATGAACGCCTGCGCGCTTTGCCGGCGGAAGCGCAGCTGGTGTTGGTGCTCGATCCGGATCGCCGCCTGCAACTGGAAGCGACACTCACCGTTGAACGGCGGATGTGGCAAGTGATAGCCTATGATGGCAACGATCTGGCCTTTCGCCGCAATCTGCCGATCGAGGGCCGTCGCCTGATCCATGTCGTGCGCCCCCTACTGGCGCCTGCCGGCCAAGCGATCGAACTCAGCAGCCTCACCGACATCGTCCGCAAGGCGGAAGCGGTGATCGATCTCAGTCTGCTCGGTGTGCTGAATGCATTGATCCCCAATGAGACCTGGCCCATTGCTCCGGTCGAACGCAATGCCGACATTCTCGTCAACCGCCTCGACCGCCTAGTTGACGCCCACGAAAAGCTGCGGCGCTATCTGGCTCGCACCGAAGCCCTCGATGCGCATTCCGTGCGCGCCCTAGTCTTGCATTGCTTGCAGCCGGACATCGAGCCGCAGGAATTTCTCTTCAAACAAGATACGCCCGGGCGCGTCCTGAATCAATATGTGTCGCTGGCTTGGGCGGTCGATTGGGACGAAACCGGACTCGATCTTTTGCGGCAGCAGGGACATGAAGCCAGTCATCTGCCGTTGGAGCAGTTTGAAGCGTGGTTTGATGTTTCGATCGATGACCTGGCTAGGTTTTTGTATCTGTATCGCAGCCTCAGCCACATGCATGTGCCAAATGTCGTCAATCAGATTCGCGGCTTGAATGTACTGGGCTTCGATCCAGAGCCGCTCGAACCCGGCTTGAGCGCAGTCCTGCGGTTGTGGGAAAAAGACCCGGCCTGGCGCAACCGTATCATACGACAAGCCGAAGCAAAGTTGTCTGACAAGGATCTGAAGCGCACGATTAAGCTGTTGGATCTCTCCACACTTGATAGAGCCGCAGACGCGATTGCGGTGGCTGAAACGCCGGCGTTTATCTATCAACTGGGGATGCGCTTATTGGTCGCAGCCTTTGACGCACAGCAAATACCGCACGGCCTGGCTTTATGGACTCAACACCGTCCGATTCATCTCAACAGCCTGAAAGAGAACCATGCGAACTTCGCTCGCGCGGCCCTGGCAATGGCAACGGTGTTGGATGAAGCCGCTTTCATCACAGACCGCGTGGGCGCGCCATTCAACTCAGTCGCCGATCTCGCTCAGCTGCTAGATTCATACGTCGAAACGCGCTCCTATGATTTGGAATTTGCTCAAGCTCGGGCTTGGGTCGCTTCAAACCGCCTGCCCGATGAAAAGTTCAAAGCCTTTGTGCAACAATATCTCATGGGCTTGCGCAAAGAACTGCGCGCCTACCTGGACACTGCCGATCATGAATTGGGCCGCCAGGTGACCGGCAATTGGAATAGCTATATTGGACATCCACGCTTGTCGACTCAAGTGTTGCGCGACCTGGTGAAGACGC
>JAUQXD010001356.1 GCA_030834835.1 Thermoflexales bacterium
TGATGCGTACTGCGTGATGCGTGGTCGTGCCGATCCCATCCGATTATCCGCTTTCTTTTATCCGCTGAAGACTTTCATCCGCTGCCCGGCTCATACGCGAGTGCCGCGAAAGCCAAAACGAGTTGAGGCGATTGGGCAGCATCCGCGATCACGTTATAATCAGTGCACCCATTCAGCGCAGCGGAGCCAGCGCATGACCAGCATCAACACAAATCGCAATTTGTACCTTGCCATTGCAGAACTTGCCAAAGCCGAGGCGCTGAAAAGTCGCTCGCTGGAAGCATATCTGCGTGCGTTGTGGCAACTCGGCGTCGAAGCGCAATCGCACGCGACGTTATCTGGCGCGGACTTCGTGGACTTGCTCACGCGGGCCATGTCGGCGCACGTGCCGCCTTTTGATGAGGCATGGCGGGCAACCAACGCCGCCGAAGCGGGTGACGGGTTTGCAGGCTGGCAGGCGGCGATTTTGCAACAGATCGTCGATCTGCACGAGATGACTGAACAGGGCACACTGCAAAACGAATACCGCTACTTCGGCGTGAGCGCGCCGCGCGGCGCATGGTGGTGCAACTTCGATCCGGCCACATTTCTCGAGTGTGCCACGACCGGGGCTTACGGCGGCTGGGAGCCAGGCGATGACACCGGTCGGATGTTGGTGCCGGGGCCGGTAGCAGTAATGAATGAGGCCGGTCAACTCGAACTCAAGGCACCCGATGAAATTCCCAGCCCGATCGTGCGATTGGATTCGATTACGTGGGATGACTTTCGAGTGTTTCTCGAATACGGCCAGATGTACGAATAGGCGAAACGTATGACTATCACCGAAACCTGTCCCGATTGCCGCGTCGTGCTGCCCAGATTTGATGGGCCGGTGCATCGCTATCTGGGCGCGTCGCCGAGTTGCTGGGCGATGTATGCCGCGCTGGGCGCAGGTGAGCCGCCGATCGCGCCTGGTCCCTACGACGCGCTGCTCATCGATGCATACGCCACTCAACATCCGGGCGCGCCGTCAAATCAGGCCATTCAATCGGTGGCGGTGCATCTGCTGACGTTGTACGGTATCCTCGAATGCGATGTGCCCATCGAACGAGCGATCTGGCTGCGCACGCGCCCGCTGCGCGACGGCTCGCAGCACAAGCACGAGCGCTTCACGTGGCTGACGCCGCCCTCGTTTGCGGACAGCCTCAAAATTGCCGACATCGTGGCCGCGCCGACGCCGCAGGCCCGCGCTGCGAGCGTGATTGAATACGTGCGCAACATCTGGTCGATCTGGCGGGCGACCGAACACGCCTCAACAATCGTGCAGTGGTATGAACGCTACATTGTGCCGGAGAGAATCTAAATGACCTCCAGTAAAGTTGTGGTACAGCAATTCTGGCAAGCGATGCAGACCAACGACTTTCGCGCGGCGGCCGCCTGGTTGCACGACGACTTCGTGCTGGACTGGCCGCAATCGGGTGAGCGCATTCGCGGGCGCGATAACTTCGCTCTCATCAACGAGCGGTATCCGGCGGCGGGCCGCTGGCAGTTCATGATCAATCGAATCGTGGCGGAAGGCGATGAAGTCGTGAGTGATGTCACGGTGACCGATGGGCAGATTACGGGCCGCGCGATCACGTATTCGACGGTGCGGGGTGGCAAGATCATGCGTCAAGTCGAATACTGGCCCGATCCGTTTGAAGCACCCGCATGGCGCGCGGCGTGGGTTGAATCAACGGGGCAAACAGCGTGACGAATCAACACGAGATTGAGCGGCTGGCTTCGGCCGTCTTAACCGAAGCGTTGATCGATGATCCGTTTTACGCGGCAATCACGATCGATTTTGAGAACGACGCCGTTGCGCGGCGCGCGGCGTTGACAGATTACTTTCACTACTCGTTGCGCGAGGGTTATCACATCGGTACAGTGACGCTTGATGCGCATGGCGCGGCGATCTGGACATTGCCGCAGTCGATTGAGGCGGCACACTCAGCGGCCAAAGCCAAACACGAGACATTTACAACCTTGCTCGGCCCGCGCGGTCTTGCCAACTATCGAGCGATCATCGACTTCATGGAACCGACTGCGCATACCGTTGTGCCTGAGGGGAGTTGGTACTTGTCGATTCTGGGCGTGGCCCCGTCGCAACAGGGTCGGGGATTAGGACGCGCTTTGCTTGAGCCAACATTGCAACAAGCTGATGCGGCGTGCGTGCCATGCTTTTTGGAGACATACAACGCCGCCAGTCTGCGCTTCTATGAGCGGCTGAATTTCAAGGTCGCAGCCGATCACCTCGAGCCGACAACGCAAGCGCGGTACTGGATCATGATGAGAGAACGTCAGTCATGCCCGAACGTTTCTGTCGGGCATCCAGATTGACGATTGGCAATTCACGCTGATGAGACTCTGGATTCCCGCCACGCCCTGTCCGCGAAGCGGGGGCGCGCATGG
>JAUQXD010001357.1 GCA_030834835.1 Thermoflexales bacterium
TGAATAAAGAAAACTCAGGCTCGCGCCAGTGCTCAACGTGCCCGTCAACGATCCGGCGACATACGTGCCGCTGATCGGCAGCGTGTCGCTAAAGGTGAGTGCGCCGTTGTACAGGGGCAGGCCTACACTGCTGACGCCATAATTGTTGAAGGCAATCGTGTAGGTGATGCGCCCGCCCGTGGTGGTCGTCACGTTGCCCGATTTGTCCACGGCCACCGTCGGCGCACTGGCGGCTACCGGTGGAATGCCTGTCCCAAAGTCACCGTTGAACTTCTCGTTGTACGACCCCGAGGCCACTTCCTGATACGGCGACAGGTTGGTCGCGCACGGCCCGTTCTGCGCCAGGAAGGCGTAGTACACCAGGCCGCGCACGCCGTTGTTGTCGGGCGGCAGATTGGTGAAGTACATCTGGTCGACGAACGGGATGATCGTGTCGGGATTGCCCGCGCCGCGCGAGACCGTCAACATGCCTGTGACGCGGATCAGGCGGAAGCAGCTCGGATCGAAACTCGGATCACCGATTGGCTGGACCCATGCATTAAAGTCCGGCGTAAAGTTGCCGTCATTGTCGAAGCCCTGATTGATCACGCCCAGTTCATATAAGATGCCATTCGAGGTGATGATGGCGCCGGGCTGAATCGATTCGCCGTCGGTGTTGAACCAGTGCCCATCGGGATTGGGGCGAATCTTGTTGGCCATGGCTGAGATCTCGTTGCGCATGGTCATCGTCTGATGTCGGGTGGCTGTGACTACGCCGCCCTGCGCCGAAGTCCAGATGTCAAAGCCCAGCGATAGATCGTCGTTGACCGATCGAGTCGCGCCCCACACCGCGCTGCCGGAATTATCGCGTGCGCCGGTCACGAGATTGTTGCCGCGTCGTGGATAGGTGAAGTGCCAGTATTCGACGCGACACTCGTCTGGCGCGAGGGTGCCCACATAGCGGGCGGCATCGGCCGTGCCGACGCGCCCACCCACGTGATCGAAGGCGTAATAACTGGCCGGCGTCGTCGCCAGATGCGGGTATTGCGTTAGAAAGCCGGTATCCGTGGTGTAGCGGCGTGGATATACCCCCGCCGTCAGGCGGGCATAATCGCCGATAAAGACCTGCACGCCGGTGACCACTTCGTCACTGGTATTACAGATTTTGCCGCCCACGGTGGCGACCGACGGCGCATACGTCGATGGCGACTCGACATTTGAATCGACGACCAGGTTATAAGCGGCGATGATCTCTACCGTCAGTGTCCCGGCGGCGTTGGCCCGAAAAAACGGGACGCCCAATAAGGCGACACTGACGGCCATAAGCACCAGGCCCGCCAGCGCTGTTGCGCCGATGAAGCGCAGCCAGGCGGGCGCTGCCGGACGATCGAACGACGACGATGAATTGGTGAATGACGGTAACATGCAGTCCTCCTCAAAATAATGGCAAACGAGTCAGATTGACGACGCGGCGCTTAATTTCAGCGAAACCTGAAGTGACCCTCAAACCCGGCGCAAACAAAAACCGCGCTGACAAACGCGGTTTAAGTACAGTGTACAACTTCTTCAACGGATTGAAGTCCGTGTAGACTAAAACTCGATTATTTCTCATAAGATTTCCCGGCAGAATATCATTTTGGGCGGATTAGCGAACGGTGCGCTTTGTCCTGTGGTTGAACTTCAAGTATCAGTTCCAATCCATATCATACTGCGATATTGCGCCGCAATGTGTTGCAATACAATTGCAGTCGCCTTGCAGATCGATTGCAGAGGATGGATAGTGGTTGGTGAGCAGCGTCCAGGATGGCGGTTGACGCCCCGTGCACTCGTGTGCCAGATTTGTTTTGATCAATCCGGCAACAGCGAGTACACCTTCTTGAGCATCTACAGTAGTGCGACGGAGAAGATCAAGGCGCGGGTTCGAATTTGAAGAGCACGTACGCATCGAATACGCCCTCGTAGAATTCAACGCGAATCACATGCGCCCCGGCGGCGAGGTTAACGTCGGCCGTATACATCTGCGGCGTGGCCGGATGCCATTCGTTGATGATCAGGCTGTCGTCGATGAACACGCGCACACCGTCGTCGGCCTGAATCGAGAAGCGATAGACGCGGCTTTCAAAGTTCAGCGTGCGTGTCCAGCGGGCCGAGAAATTATCGGCCGGCACGCTCGGATCGGGCGCAGTGCGCCCCCAGTTGAAGTTGATGTCGATATCGTTGCGTGTCACCAGCGGCGCGTCTAGTAGATTGGGGTTGCCATAGTATTCGCCGCGCCAGTCCAGAATGACGGGTGTCGGCGTCGGTACGGGCGTGTTTGTCGGCAAGGGCGTGGCTGTTGGCAGCGGCGTAAGCGTCGGCACGGGTGTGTTCGTTGGGAACGGTGTACTCGTGGGGATGGGCGTCGCCGTCGGTGGTGGTGTGATCGTCGGCAAACGGCACGGATCAGGATCGACGTTATCGCCCAGTCCATCGCCATCCGTATCGGGGTTGCGCGGATCGCTGCAACCGAAGGCTTCCTGCCCGTCCAACAACGTATCCCCGTCGCTGTCGATGAGCGTGGGCGAAGTGCCGCGCCGCATTTCATCCAGATCGGTCAACCCATCCCGATCGGTGTCCGGGCTGCGCGGATCGGTGCCGAGACGAATCTCTTCCTCGTCGCTTAAGCCGTCTCCATCGCTGTCGAGGCCGCTGACCGTGGCCGTTAACGTGATGGTTGGCGTGATAACGGGCGTTGCCGTGAGGATGGTGGTCGGCGTGGGCGTGGTCGCCCCGGTGTTAATCAAGGCCAGCGCCCCGACGCCACTGGCCACTCCGCACAGCGTGACTAATAAGAATAAGGCCACAGTCCACGTCGGCAGGACGCCTGTCGTGACGATTTGCCCGGTATGCGATTGATCCGGACCTTCTTCAGGCGTAACCCTGACCGAATAGACATCGAGCCGGGAGCCGCCGAACCAGCGTCGACGGTGCGGAACGGCGCGGAACTCACTGGCGGCCGTCTCGCCCGGCATCAACGTCATTTGCAGTTCGGCCGGTCGGAACTCATAACGCTCTTCTGGATCAAGCCACTTGACCGTGAAGACTTGCGACGCGTTACCGTCGTTGCGGACGACGACCTGTGCCGGGTCGTTGACGCCCGTGCGCGGCGGGTGCAGCGCACTGCTGAAGGCGGCGTAAGGTGCGATGATCAACTCGGCGCGGACTTCGATCGTCTCAGCGGGCAGACTGCGACTGGTGATTTGAATCGACACTCGATACCGCCCGGTGCGAGTCTCCGGCGAGCGAGGCGGGTGAATGGTCAGGTTAACTTCCTCCCGCACATCGGCGGGGAGTTCGATTACGGGCGGCGGCGCTGGCAACCATTGATCAGGCACACCGGCCAACGTGAGGTGGAACCCATCGGGCTGCTGGCTCTGGTTGATGATGACGAGCGAGATGTTCGTACTCTCACCAGGTTTCACGGTCACGAGCGGTGTTTTCAGCAGGACGCCGATGTGCCCCTTAGGGCTGAATTCGATGAGCGCGCCCATCGGTTGTGGCGTAGAGCCGCTTGTGCTTTCCGCTTTCACCGGGCCGGCCTCGGCCGCCGCTAGCGGAACCGTCTCGGCGTCTGGCCGTGATGATCGTGAGGTTTCGGGTATCGGCTCAAGTTGCAACTGATAGGGGCCGATGCGGAACACCTCGTGATAGGCCAGCGACCGGGGTTGATTGGCTTCAAGTTGCTCCGTGCCGATCCACGTGCCGTTCTCGCTCTGCATGTCGACCAGGTAAATCAAATCACCCTCAAAGCGCAGGCTCGCGTGGTGGCGCGAGACCTGATGCGCCGTCAGGATCAGATCGTTGTGCTCGGCGCGGCCGATACTGAATGGCGACTGCGTGATCGCCACGGCCCGGTCCGATCCGGTCGCGGCAGTTACGCGCAGGTAGGCTAAGACAGTTTGAGCGTTCATGGTGTGGCTCTCCGTTTTGATAGTGACTGACAGCCCTGTATCAGGCGTGGCTCGATCGGGTGTGAGAGATACCCGATAGCCCCCCTTTGGCCGATCGGCCCTGACTTTATATTCGCACGAGCAATGTGAACACACACATCAGCAGGAGTATTGCCCGCCAATCCAGGCGACCGGCCTTGGACAGCGTGGTGCGCGGCGCCAGGAGAAGAATGAACAGCAGCAGCCAGATGATCGGACTCATGCTCCACCTCCCGATTGGCGTGCCGCGCAATGCCTGTGGCTGTTCGCGCGGCCTAGTTTCTACCCTAACATGAGCCGGCTCAAAAAGTCCCAAAAGCCGCCTAAAAAACCTCGAAATTGTGATTGGCAGTGAAGCCGCATTCAGAAAAACAACGCCCTCCTGGAGATTGACTCACAGGAGGGCCGGTCTTGCTACAACAACTTCAGCCATGCTGAGTTAGTGCGGGCGGCGCGACAGAGCCAGGCCAAAGGCGCCCAGGAGCAGCAGGGCGCCGACGACCGCCACGAACAGGCTTAGCGCAGCTGTTCCCTCGTCGCTGGCGCCTGTCTTCGGCAGCGTGCCGGGCGTGGCCAGCGGAGATACGGCCG
>JAUQXD010001358.1 GCA_030834835.1 Thermoflexales bacterium
GCAGCATTATCGACCGGAGAAATATCGCGTGAAATTAACGACTGCTCTGCGGCTGGGCTCCATGCCCCGCGTTGCCATTGTCGGCGGCGGCGGCAAAACGACGACGATGTTCATGCTCGCGCGCGAGCACGTGCGTGAATACCCTTCGCCCGTCATTGTGGCGGCCACGGCCCACATGGCGATCGAGCAGATGGCACTGGCCGATCAACATATCGTTATCGCAGACACACCGCCGATTGAGTTACAATTGCCAACCGGTGTTACCTTCTTCACCGGCCCGCTGAACAATGCGGGCAAAACCACGGGCTTAAGCGCACCGGCGATGCAGCGCGTGCTTGAACTGGCGAATCAACACCGCGCCCCGTTGTTCATCGAAGCAGACGGCTCGAAGTGTCTGCCGCTGAAAGCGCCCGCTGAATATGAACCACCCATTCCCGATTGGGTGGACACCGTGATCTATGTAGTCGGCCTATCGGGTTTGGGTCAGCCGTTGAACGCTGAGCATGTTCATCGCCCCGAGCGATATGCGGAGTTATCGGGCCTGTCGCCGGAAGCCACGATCACGCCTGAAGCAATTGCGACGGTGCTGCGTGATCCGCTCGGCGGCTTGAAGAACGTGCCGTCCACGGCGCGCCGCATCGCACTATTGAATCAGGCCGACACGCCGGAGTTGCAGGCTCAGGCACAACTTATTGCACGGCAACTCTTGCCCGCGTCGGCGTATCAATCTGTGGTTATTGCGGCGTTGAAATCCAAGAGCATTTTCGCCGTGCATGAATCAACGGCGGGCGTCATCCTCGCGGCGGGCGCCTCGACGCGCATGGGGCACGCGGTGCGCAAGCCGCTGTTGCTGTGGCGCGGCGAAACGTTCATTCGACACGTGGCGCGCACGGCGCTCGCATCGGGCCTATCGCCAGTGGTGATCGTGACAGGCGCGCACGATTTAGAGATTCGCGCCGCCGTGCGTGACTTGCCTGTGCAAGTGATTCACAACGCGGAGTGGGGAGCGGGACAAAGCACCTCCGTCCGAAGCGGAATTCAAGCGCTGCCGGCGGAAACGGGATCGGCGATCTTCCTGCTGGCCGATCAGCCGCACATTCCGATCGAGTTGGTGCGCGGCCTGATCGAACTTCACGCGCGATCTTTGCCGCCGATTGTCGTGCCGTTGATTGAAGATCGCCGCGGCAATCCGGTGTTATTCGATCGAGTTACTTTCAGTGATTTATTGTCGCTCAGCGGCGATGTGGGCGGGCGCGCCGTGTTTTCTAAGCATCGCGTCACTTATCTGCCGTGGCACGATGCCAGCCTGTTGCTGGACGTGGACACGCCCGAAGATTACGAACGCCTGACCAGATTAGAGGATCGATCGGTATGAAGAAGGCCGCCGCGTTATCACCCGAATTCGTGTTACTGGGCTTTTTGAATCGGCAGCCCGCGCACGGCTACGATCTGCACCAGCGGCTTACGGAAGAGCTGGGGCACATCTGGCACATCAGCCTGAGCCAGACGTACAACATTCTCAAACGGCTTGAGGCCAAAGGCTTTATCGTCGGCGTGGTGCAGGCGCAAGACAAGGCGCCGGCCCGCCGCCGTTTTCGGCTCACCCCGGCCGGCCGCCGCCGCTTTGAAGAGTGGCTTAGCGCGCCGTCCGAGCCGAGTGCCCGCGCGATTCGGGTGGAGTTCCTGACACGCCTGTACTTCATCTACACGACTACACCCGAAGCTGCTCGCGACCTGATCGAGGCCCAGATTGAGGAGACACAGGCCGGGATTGCGCGCCTGACCACGGTCCTGGCTGAACTTCCGTCGGATCAAACGTTCAATCAGTTGGGGCTTGACCTGCGCCTGCGCCAGTTGACGTCGATGTTGGACTGGCTGGCCGAGTGCCGCGCCATTTTGGGTTTTGAGTAGCCTGATCTCGGGCACGCCAGACCTCAACCGATTGGCAGATGCAGCTAGCTCGACTATAATGTGACTCTAAACCTTACCCGCCCGTCGGGCGTGAGGACATGATCGGCGAGAGGAAGTCACTATGGATGTCCCGTCCGCTTCCCACCCCATGTGGGGCAACATCGTTTCCGGCAAGGCCAGGTTTGAGTTTGAGTTCCTGGCGACGAAACTGATCTTGAGGCACTTGACCTTCCAGGTGAAGCAGAACCCATCGCCGGATACTGTCCTGCGCTGCGCCCAGGAACTCCGTAATGTCTTCGCCCGTAACCTGAGCCTGTCCTGTGTCCAGCGTGACCTGATTCAGATATTTGGAGGAGGCTCGTTGAGCAGCGAAATGCACGAAGTGGCCGAAGTCAAAACGATGCTGGCCAGAGGCAAGCGACTGCTGCTGGCCGGTGAAGAGACCTTGCTCAAGCAGCTGCCGGCGGGCAACTGGATCGGCGGCTCGATTCCGTATTTCATGACCGAACAGGGCGGCCTGACGACGCAGTATATGATCCACGTGACCGAACTGCCGGACTTTATTTCCGAAGTGTCGGTCAAGGTCTACGATGCCGCGACCCTGGCGAGCGTCTACACGGACATGCCGGCGAACGGGTTCAGCGTCATTATCATTCCCGCGTTCTGCGCGACGCACCTCGACTTTGCGCTGCACGCGCCGGAGTATCAAGGCTTTGCGATCCGGCCGTTGATTGGCTGGATCTCAGGCGTGCACCTCAACGAGATGGGTAAGCTGCCCCCGAAGGTGTTCAACGGTCAGACCAAGACAATGCTGGAAGACGGCGCCGTGGTGATGCACGTGACCTTGCCCGCCGACAAGGTCGCCGAAGTCGGTATTCTCAATATCTTTGAGCAGAGCGACGGCGATACGATCACATTTCCGCAGAGTGGTTTCAGCGTCCACGAGGCCCACGTGAATGGGGTCCCGACCAATTTCGCGGAATACCTTACGAAGAACCGCCTCGATACCGATCTGCCGTTGGTCGCCGACTACTTCGGGGCGATGGTGAATGTCAGTTTCGAGCATGTCGATCTGGCGAACCGGGAAGTCAAGCTCTACGCGCCGGTGTTTGCGGGCGTGTCCTACAAACATGCCCGACCGGTCGACAACTATGTGGAACAGTTTACCTCGCGCATTCCTGACCACCTGGACAAGGCTCCCGCTTTCTCGTGTAACTGCATCTTGAACTATGTGTACTCGGAATTGGAAGGCAAGCGGACCGGCGACATCACCGGCCCGATCACCTTTGGCGAGGTAGCGTACCAGCTGCTCAATCAGACGATGGTGTATCTGACCATCACCGATGCGGCCACGACTTAACATCCCA
>JAUQXD010001359.1 GCA_030834835.1 Thermoflexales bacterium
TGGGCGCAGTTGTTGCCGGGCCGCCGCGCGGCCTCGCGCGAATAGTTGTCGCCATACATCACGCCGCGGGCGGAGGGGGCGAGCAGCAGCTTGCCCGGATCGAACCGGTGGCCTTCGGCGGGCGCGAACGGCCCATGGGCGCGATAGCCGTATAACTGCCCACTGGTCACGCCCGGCACAAAGACATGCCAGTAGTAGAAGGTACGGTTGACACGGGGATCGAGCGGGATGATGCGCGCCGGCCGGGCATCAGCGTGATGGTCAAACAACAGCAATTCAAGCGCCGTGCAGTTCTTGGAGAAGACACAGAAGTTCACGCCGCCGGGCTTGACGGTGGCGCCGATGGGGAAACTCTGACCGGGTGATGTATCGCCGTTCATGCGATCACCTCCTCACTGGTCAGTATAGCATGGCCTCAGAAAAGTGAGCGAACCAATTTTTGATCGTCGTCTTCAACGCTGGCTATTTCGGCACAACGTTGATCACGGCTTGAATGGCCTGCCACAGTTCTGGCATCTTCAAGATGACGATCGCGATGGCGATGACCACCAGCACCCGCAGCGCGACGCGAAACCACTTCGTCGGCGCGGTGGCGCGCAGATCGACGTGATCGTTGTTGACAATCGCTTCAAAACGCACGTTCTGACGCGTGATCCTGGCGCGGCTTTTTTGTTTGTTTTTAGGGGGTGGGGAGTGTTGCGTCATGCTGGCCTCTACAATCAGAAAACGTTCAATAGTATTATAGAACATATGTTTCAATTGTAAAGAGGCAAAAAAGGCCGATAGGCCTACACGACCCATCGGCCTGGCTGAGAACGCCGCGCTACTTTTGTTCGACTGGATACTGAATCTCGGTGATTGGCCGATCGCTCTGCGGTAGTTGCAGATACAACTCGCGGCACGGGCCGACGATGCGATAACCATTCGCCTGAATCCATTTTCCGATCGCGGCATACGCTTCAAGGATGTTATCCAGCGGGCCTGAATGCAAGGTGCTGGCCAGCTGCTCTACGCCGTCCAGTTGGCGAAGCTTGACGCTAGCCGTTTCACGCACGGTCGCCGGTGGCTTTTCGATTAACGCCGCCGTTTCGACATCAATATCGTGTTCGACGTATTCACGATCGTAGTAGATTGACAGCGCCGGACCATCAGGCTTGAGTCCCTGCGTTTGGATCCAGGTATAGACTTCGTTGAACATCGCGCTGCAACGCGGGTGCATCTCTGCGACGGTTGGTACAATTTCGCGTTCATAGGCCACCCAGTGCGGCTCGACGCGCTTCAAAACGACTTCGTAGTTTGGCATTTTGCCCTCCGACTCGATGTAACTCAGCCGGGCTTCGATGCGCACCAGTCGGGCCAGCTCGGCTTGCGCCTGCTGTTCGACCTCGGCTTGTTTAAGCCTGAGCATGCCGCGCAGCGCTTCAGGCGAGAACGCTTCATCCTGCGCGCGCGCAATTTGCTCCAGCGTAAATCCCAGGTCTTTAAGCGCCAGAATCCGATGCACCTGTGCCAGTTGATCGATGGAATAGTAACGATAACCTGTGAATCGATCAACCTGGGCAGGCTTCAGCAGCCCGATTTCGTCGTAATGACGTAGGGTGTTCACAGTTACCTGGCTGAGTCGTGAAAAATCTCCAATCTTGAACATGCCATTCCTCGCGCGCTGGGTGCACGTTCCCTCACCCGTGGGATCCTGACATAGACTATACACCTTCGGGTAGGGCGAGAGTCAAGAGGGAAACAAAAACCCTCCGAGGGTGGTGCGTCTCGGAGGGTCGGCTTTATGCGAGTATGCCGCTGACTAATGCCAGCAAGATACCGCCCGCGGCCACACTTCCCAATTGCCCGGCGGTATTCGAGCCCATCGCGTGCATCAGGATGAAGTTCTCGAAGTCCTCATCTTGCGCCATCTTCGCGGCGAGGCGGCCCGCCATGGGGAAGGCGCTGATGCCGGCCGCGCCGATCAACGGGTTGACTTTGCCGTGCGTGACGAAGGCCATCAGCTTGCCGAACATCAGGCCCGCGACCGTATCGAGCACGAACGCGCCCAGGCCCAGCAGCATGATGAATAGCGTCTCGGTCTTGAGGAAACTGGCGGCCGTCATCGTGGAGCCGATGGCGAGGCCGAGGAACAACGTGGCGAAGTTGATAATCTCGTTCTGCGCGGCCTTGTTCAACCGATCGACCACGCCGACTTCACGCATCAAGTTGCCCAGCATCAACGTCGCGATCAGCGGCGCGGCATCGGGTGCGATCAAACTGATGCCGATCGTGACCAAAATCGGAAACGCGATTCTGGCGCGCTTCGACACCGGCTTCGGCGCGTACTCCATCCGAATAAGACGTTCCTTTTTGGTCGTGAGCAGCCGCATGATCGGCGGCTGGATGATCGGGATGAGGCTCATATACGAGTACGCGGCCACCGCGATCGGGCCGAGCATATGCGGCGCGAGTTTCGTCGCCACGAAGATCGAGGTCGGCCCGTCAATCGCGCCGATGATGCCGATCGAGGCCGCTTCGTTGATCTTGAAGCCCAACAGCGTGGCCAGGATCAGCGTGCCGTAAATGCCGAATTGCCCGGCCGCGCCCAACAACACCATGCTGGGCTGCGCCAGCAGCGGGCTGAAGTCGATCATCGCGCCGACGCCGATGAAGATCAACAGCGGGAACAACTCGGTGGTGATGCCGGCATCGTACAGCACTTTCATCAGGCCGACTTCGCTGGACATGCCCAGGTTCGCGATGATACAGCCAAAACCGATCGGGAGCAGCAAGACCGGCTCGTATTCTTTCGCCACGGCCAGATAGATCAGCACCGCGCCGACGGCGATCATGATCGCATTGCCCGCCGTAAAATTTGTGAAGCCTTTGAGGAGATCGGGAAGAATGGTGGATAGATCCATAGCAATCCTCACGCAATACGCACTACGCAACACGTGGTTCGTGGTGCGTGTTGCATGCTAATCGGTGTATTCCATCAACACGTCATGATGCTTCACGTGCTGTTGCGCGGCAGTATGCACCACGCCGATGGTGCCGGCGCGAGTGGCGCGGAGGACGTTCTTCATTTTCATCGCTTCCAGCACGCACAGTTCCTGCCCGTGTTTGATGACGTCGCCCGGCTTGACGGCCACGGAAATGATCACGCCCGGAATCGGCGCGCGCACGGCTTTGGCGGTGTCGCCGCTCGTTGTTGGCGCAGCGGCTTGCGGCGCAGATGATGCATGCGGCGCAGGTGATGACTGTGGCACAGGTCGCGCGGCGGCCCGCAAGGGCACGGCGTGCGAGTGCGTGGACGGGTGCGAGATGATCACTTCTTCCGGCCACACTTCAAACGCTTCGCCGTCGACCACGGCCATCACGGGCCGATCGTGAATGTCGCCGACTTCCACTTCGTAGGTCTGGTTAGCTACTTTGACGGTGATTTTCATGGTGTATACCCTGTGTGATTATTTCTGGCGTGGTCCACGCTGGCTGAGTTGGCGCCCGCGCTGCACCGCTTGCCACGCGCTGACGATAGGTGTGGCGGGCAGCGGGAATTCGTGAACTTTGGGCGTGGCCTCATGTGCGATAGCGACCGCGACCGCCGCAATCGCCGCGCGTTGTTTCAAAGCCCGATCGGACGTAGCTGGCTCGATCGGGGCGGCTTCGCCCGCCGGTTCTTTGGCTTCGGCTGCTTCGCGATCGGGTGTGAGCCGCACCAGCACCGCCATCATGATCCACAACAGCACGATCGCGCCGAAGACCAGGCCCATGCCGATGACAGTGATTTGGAGGGAGAGAGAAAGATTGTCCATAGGTTGTCTCGCTCAGGCGTGTTTC
>JAUQXD010001360.1 GCA_030834835.1 Thermoflexales bacterium
CCGCCCGCCCGATTGATTTTCGAGATGCTGCACGGCATTGAGCATGAGATTAAGAAACACTTGATACAAGCCCGTACGCGTGCCGGAAGCGCTCGGCAAGATCGCGTCGAGCGTCGTACGGATGTCTACGCCTGCCCGATGGGCCAACGGCCGAATCTGCGTGACTGCTTGCTGGATCACGTCGTTGACGTTGATGGGCGCGTTGTCGTCTCGAATCTCCATCAAGTGTTTGAAACTTTCCACCGTCTGAGTTAGGTCCAGTGCCGACTCCACGGCCTGCTCCACCGAATTTTGCACCTGTCGAAAATCGGCCGAGTTTTGCAGGTCGGGATAAAGCCGAGCCAAGCCGTCAAAGTCAAACCGCAAATTGCGGAATTGCAGATCCAACCCAGAAATCTTATTGAAGACCTCGTGGCTGAACGTCGCCGCCAGCTGACCACTTAGAAAAACGCGGCTTAGCGCTTGGATGCGCTCGTCCAGCGCTTCGCCTTCCAACGCCACCGTAAATAGCGCCGCCATCGACAATGTGTCTCGCAAGCGGTACCGCGTGAAGACGCCGCGCTCGCGATGAAACAGAAACAGCGCATACTGAGTCTGGCCGTTGGCCTGTAGCGGCAGCCCAAGGCACGACTCAAAGGGCAGCACGGCCAGTAAATTCCGGAAACGTTCAGGCGAGTCGGTGGCCGCGGCGTTCTCCCAGATGAAGCCGCCTTCTAGGATCACATCTTTCACCGGGCTGTCCGCCAACAGCCGCAACTTAGCTGGATCGCGCGTCAGATCATATTCACCGCTAACGGCCACGACGGACACGCGCCGCGTGACCGTATCCAGCCGGAACACGCCACCCACCTCGGCCCGAGCCTGGCGCACCAGCTGATCTAGTCCTTGCTGAAAACGCGCGGCCAGCGCCTGCCGCGAGCGCATCACCTCGGTCATTTTTTGGAGCGCTTGGGCCTCTTCAGATGCGATCGGCCCGTTCGGCGCTGGCCACGCAATCGGTTGTTCGCCGTGCGCCAGCTTCTGCAGCAGGCGGCCGAGTTCGGTCAAATCGAGCGGCTTGGCAAACGCATCGGCCAGCGTCAGCGTTTGTAGCTGCTCCCACTTTTCCTTGATGAGTTCTGGCCCGCTCATCACGGCGACCGGTCCTCCCCAGCCCGATGCACGCAAACGCTGCAGGAATGTCACACCGTCCAAATCCGGCAGATCGAGATCGACCAGCACCAAGCTGTACGTGTGTGTGCGGCACAGGTCTAGCGCCACCAGCGCCGAATCTAGGCCGTATGTGTCGCAACCCTGATTGACCAACCATTTCACCAGCGCCTCACGAATCGCCGATCGATCTTCGATCACGAGAATGGGATGAGGCAGATTGATGCAGAACGATTCGTTTGGCTCCGCTCCATCCGCTCGGGCTTCCGGGCCAATCGGCTGCTCGATGTCCAGCGGATCTCTACTCAATTGCCCTAGCACAGACTCGACCCGAGCCAGTTGATCAAACCGGCGGCGAATGCTTAAGCGCAAGCGTTTGGTGGCGGCATCGACCGAGATGATCACCGCTTCAACGCGATCTTCGATCCAGAAAACTTCTTCTGGCTTGTCGATGTGCCAGGCAGCCAGGTCATCGGCAGCGATGAAACCTTTCACGCCGGGCACGATCTGCACGACGATTTTATCTGGGAGAACTCTTTTGACGATCGCACTCACAACTTCGCCTAGGCGCACAGGGCGCGCGAACTCCAGCCACGGATCGGGCAGCAGTTCGCGTACGCTGAGTTCCATGGCGCTGTCATCGGCAGCAAGCGTACGGACCACGGCGAAGAGCGTGTCACCAAGCGTCATGGCTTCGGACGGCTCAACGTCACCAGCCAGCGTCAATTCACGACGGCGGATGTAGGCTCTGGTGCCGTCGCGTAACCGCACGTAGATGCCAAAGGGGAAAATTCGTTCGACTACTGCCGAAACCCGCTGACCAGTTGTGTACATGGGCCTTCAGTCCAAAGAAACCATTGACATGAACACTATGTGTAACTGATGCTATGCTTGTTAGAGGGATTTTCTAGTTGATCATATTGTAACTGCCTTCCAAACACGTCAAGACCTTATTCTGATCATACTACAGTGTAAGAAGAAGACCATTGAGGCGTGGCAGCATCAGCCAGAATAGCGAATAGGCCGTGCAGCCTTACTGCTTGCGTAAGTCTCCAGATAGTTTTAGACCAAGCGATGTTACACGTGCACGACACGCGGTTCCAACGGTTAATGTTGAGAGCATGAATACCCGACCCTTAACAAGGTAGATACGTCCGACGTTGACCACCAACCCGAAAAAGCATTGGACGTGAAGGAAGACAACACATTTACCATAACGCGCTCCAATAAACTCAGACGATAATTATCTGGCCGAATCAGCCGAGTCTAAGCTCAAGCGCCGCTCCAAGTCCACAATCTCTGATCGGGTA
This sequence comes from Thermoflexales bacterium, assembly GCA_030834835.1. Taxonomy (GTDB): domain Bacteria; phylum Chloroflexota; class Anaerolineae; order Fen-1058; family Fen-1058; genus JAGOBP01. The sequence goes on from JAUQXD010001360.1 coordinate 2,460, forward strand.
TGACGCTCCTGTTTTATCAATTGAAGCGATACTTCGACATCCATTACATGCTTTGATTTTTGCTCCTCAATGATTTGCAGATTTTCGCGCAAGTCATCCAACCGATGTCTGAGACTATTTGGATCATCTTGCCAACCAAAGTGCGTAACACGACCTTGCTGGAGCAATGGGGCAACGTTGACCATAAACCATTCCTGAAACATTTTGCCGGCAACTCGGTACTTGCCATTGGCTTCACATGTAATCAAACCGTGATAGCACAATGCATCGAGTACCTGAGCTAAATCAGATGCATTTGGTTGGGTAGCCGCACGGATAGCTTCTTCACTAAACAAGCCATCGTTCTCAACAATTAGGCGATATACTGCCGGACCGCTTTGGCCCAGTCCACCCAGCCAGTCGCCGAAATCGTGGCGCTTGTGGTGAAATTTGGCAACAACCTTCTCGATGGCATTTGTCGAGACATCATGAAATCCAGACTCTCCCAGTTCGTGCATGAGGTATTGTGTCAGGAACGGATGTCCGCCGCTTTGGTCGGCAATTGAGGACATAATGTTATCGGCTAGGATATTGCCGGTCGGCTTTGAAATGAGTTCAAGGGTTGAAGTTCGATCTAATACTTGTAAAGCATGATATTTAAGGATATTCCTAAGCGGAGAGCCTTCCTGGCGTACCTGTGTCAGAAAACGATGTGAACCGCACAGTACAACTTTGATGAGTGAGCGCGTCGTCTTCCCAACCAGCAAATACCGAAGTGCATTGTAGAGTTCGGGTGTCCAAGCATGGTCAACGATTTGCTCGCATTCATCGAGCAGCAATACCAAACGCAAACGCTGTCCAGTTCGGTCGACTATGACACGTCCCCAAGCCTCGAGAGCACGCCGCAATGCTGGCGCAGGTGGTTGTCCAACCTCCGCAGTAAAAGGCGCAATTTCTGCAGCGAGTAAGAGGTCCTTCAACTTATCCCTTGCCTGCATGTGTACGAGGTCAAAGAACTTGGCAACCGAATCAATTTCTTCGCCCGTAAAATCAAACGGCAGAGGAACAATTAAAAACATGCGCGTTTGGCTGGAATTAGAGGGCAATAGGGTCCGTTCAACGGCTTCTAGCAAGCTAGTCTTTCCCATGCGTCGGCCCGCTGTCAACGCAAAGGAATCGCCCGGCGTCGCGGTTAAGCCATCAACCATCTCTACGAGATCAGCTTGACGGCCAAAGAACATTTCGTCGCTGACAGGCAGGTTGTAATTGTATGGACTAGAAGGCATACTTAGTCATCCTGCAGTTGAAGAATATAGCGCCGAATCCAGCGTCGGAACATTGGGATAGTAATCCGCCAACCAGCTGCTCCTCTAACAAGCAAACTTTGATCCTGTAAATGTTCGAAAGCCAA
>JAUQXD010001361.1 GCA_030834835.1 Thermoflexales bacterium
AATCGATCGAACTCGCAGTCGCTGTGAGTGTTCCACCGCCAGCGACCTGTGCGGAACTATCGACATACGTTGCACCTGCCGGGATCGGATCGCTTAATGTGGTCGAAGTTCCAGCCACGAGGCCGCTGTTGATCAGCGTCACCGTATAAGTGGCACGCTGGCCGGGATGCACTTGCGACGACACCACTTTGGTGGACGTGCTGTAATTGGGCACGGCGACCACCGTACTGACGCTCTTCACCACCGCCGCGCTGATGAGCGGATCGCTGATGGTGGCGGTGTTGGTGACGCTGCCATTGATGGCCGTTAACGTCACCTGGAACGTCACGGTGACGCGCTCACCAATATCCAGCGCGCCTGCCCAATCGATAGAGCCGGACGTGGCCGTAAGCGTGCCGCTGCCAGTCAATTGCGCCGAGCCGGGAACGTACGTCGTGCCCGATGGAAACGGATCGCTCAAGACGGTGGCGGTGCTGGCCAGATCGCCGCTGTTGACTATGCCGACGGTATAGGTCAGCACCTCGCCCGTGAAGCGCGTGCCTGCCGGTGAAACCGTCTTCGTTGAAGTAGAGAAGTCAGGCGCGGGCGGCGGCGGTGTGAATCGATACACAGTGCCGCTGGGCAGGAAGGTGATCGCCGCAATCGAGTTGTTAGCGGTAGTGCTACTCACCGCCGGGGGGTTACCAGGAGTGATGCTCAAATAGTGCCCGCTGCCGCCGGTTGCGTCGTTGATGCCAATTGAGGCGCTAGGGGTACTGGGGGCAGTCATCGCCCCATAGACAAACTCAACAACGTTGCTTGTTTCGTAGAGCCTGACCTGGAAGTTCTGCGGAGTGCCTGAACTGAGCTGCCAGCGGATACCCTTCCATTGAATAACGAAAATTCGATCGGGCGCAATTCCCTGTGTCGTGTAACTGATAACGCTCGTAGCATCATCATACAGGTCGTCCCACACCGGTGCCAGAAACGGCTTGTTTGAGGTACTTGCTAGATCGTTGGTCCACGGAGATGATGTCGTTCCAGTGCCTAACTGAAAGTATCCGTTCGTGCTGATACGGCCCTGGGTGTAATTCACGCCATCATACTTAAAGGTAAACGGCAAAGTAACCAGCTCAGTGCCGTCGTCACCCGTCGCCGTGCTGGTGGTACCGGCGATTTCAGTATAAATGGTCGTCGTGTAGCTGAAGACATAGGTATTGGCAGATTCAACGGCCAACAGCGGTCGGGGCGCGATCGGGGCGGCCACCTCGCCGCGCGCCAGTGCAGGCAAGAACAGCACCAACAACAGTAATAAACTAATTGAAACCGTGACGCCAAATTTGATCTTGCGCGAACTCATGCTTCTTCCTCCTCATTGAAAATGGGGTTGGCTTGCGCCAACGACGGAACCGCAACAGTGTCGCTGCTCTACGCGACGCAACATCAGGCCAATGCCGCGTCTGATTCAAGAACCTCGCATTACGCCTACACGATTCACGCTCCGCCGGAAGGCATGCGGTCATTCGGGTTGTCTCAACACCGACCGCAGTAGCAGTCAAGTTCGGGGGCAAACAGGCCGATTGACCGTACCTGCCCCACAAAACATCAGGCGCAGGCTGGACACACACAGAGCATGAATCGATTAAGGCCAGGTTTAAGCGTCAGACAACTTCTTTTCAGGCAGTGAGGGGGAGGGGCGAACGGTATCACGAAACCAATCATAGCGAACGAGGCGACATTTGTCTAGGCATTCGTCAAATTTTAAGGAAGCGGCCGTATCTTTACAGGTAGTTTCTTCGTCATAATTTGTCGTTTCAATGGAAAGATTCTTCCCAACCAAAAATAAACGCCGCCCCGATCGAACTTCGATCGGGGCGGCGCTGTATTCGTGCACTTCGTGGTTTATCGTTACGCCCCAAACTTACCCAGGCGCTTCGAGTAAGCCAACGCCAGCATCATCAAGTCGTGCGCGGGGAAGCGGCCCAGCGCGCCTTTGATCGCTTCGGTCTCGCCGAAGGCTTTGCACTTATCGCGACGAGTGACACCCGGCGCCCACAACAACGTCGGCACGGGATGCCACGAATGGCTCTTCAGCGCCCACGGCGTCGAGTGATCGCCGGTGACGATCAGCACATCGGGCTTCAGCGCCATCAATTGCGGCAGCGCCGCATCCACGCCTTCGATCACTTTGGCTTTCGCGTCGAAGTCGCCGTCTTCACCGCGGCTGTCGGTGTACTTGATGTGTACAAAGAAGAAATCGTATTTGTCCCAGTTGTCGGCCACCGCTTTGAATTCATCTTCGGGCTTACCGCCCTCAAAGCCGATTACGTCCATGCCGACGAGCCGCGCCACACCTTTGTACATCGGATAGACCGCCACGCACGCCGATCGCAACCCGTAAGCTTCGGGGAAGCGCGGCAAATCGGGATACGAGGCAAAGCCGCGCAGCGTCAGCGCATTGGCCGGGCTTTCGTTCTTTAGAATCTCGCGCGCTTTGGCGATCCATTGATTGAACAATTCGGCGGTCTTGACTGCCGCATCGGTTTGTGCCACGGCGGGCAGCGGCGGCGCTTTCTTTTGCGGATCGGTATCGGCGATGTGGCCGTCCAGTCCTTCGCCGCGCAGGATCACGCAGAAGCGATAGTCCTGCACCGGCTCGACAAACACCTGAACGCCGGGCAGCGTAATCGGGCGCAGCTTCTCCACCAACTCCACACACTTCGACGTGGGGATGCGGCCCGCGCGCCGATCGATGATCACACCGTCGGCGTCCACCGTGCAGAAGTTGCCGCGCGCGGCCACGTCCTTGTCGGTCAACTCAAAACCGATGCCGACCGATTCCAGCACGCCGCGGCCGATCACATACTTCATCGGATCGTAGCCGAACAGGCCGAGGTGGCCGGGGCCACTGCCCGGCGTGACGCCCGCGCCCGCCGGTTGGCTTAGACCCAGATTGCCTTCCACCGCCAACTGATCGAGGTTGGGCGTGTCCGCAAATTCCAGTTCGGTCGGTCCGTTCAAATCGCGCGGCAAGCCGCCTAATCCATCCATCACCAGCAAGACGATCTTGCTTTGATTCGGGCTTACCAGTTCCTTCAACAGTTCAAAGTCAGCCATGATTCACCCTCTTGGTTTTTGATCGGGCTGCAATCAGCCGCGATCAATGGAGATATGATTGTCAGGTTGCAACGATTTGGATTATACTTGTGGTGCATCAGAAGCGCAATTAGCAATTAACAATGATCAATGTTCAATGCGCAGACGGGTAGTAGTGATACAGTGATCATTGAAAATTGATCATTGAACATTGGCCTTTCCGTGCTCATGCTCAAACGACTTAAATCTGCTCCCATCTGGAAGTGGCTGACACCCGGCATCGGCGTCAAGCGCTG
>JAUQXD010001362.1 GCA_030834835.1 Thermoflexales bacterium
GCCATCAACTGATTGGCCGCGCCGAACAGCTGCCACAAATACACCCACGTCCCGGTGAGCACCAGCGCCAGCGTGCACAACATCGAAATGATGCTGGACACGTGCATATTCTTGACCGGCGGGACAGCCTCGCCCACCCACTCGGTCAACGTGACGCGCATCACGCGAAACACCAGCTGCACCACCGTCAACACAATGACGACGAATGCCCCAAAGCCCAGGGCGGTGCCAAAGGCCTCTGGCAGTGCGCCAAACGTCGCCGCATAGAGCAATTTGCCCACGCCCGCCGCAAAACGGCCGCCGCCGCCGCCCGCGCCCGCGATCGAGACCGCGGTTAGCGCCAGCAAAGCCAGCACGTTCTCGGTGAACATCGCGCCACCGCCGACCGGTAGCGCATCGGTCTCGTACTCCAATTGTCGCGCCGTACCCACCGAGCCAAACAGCGCGTGCCAGCCGGAGATCGAACCGCACGCAATCGTGACAAACAACATCGGCCATAACGGTTGCCACGCCACGCCCGCCGTCGGTACCCACGGCTGCGTCTTCATCGCGTCGAGGGCGAACGCGCCAATCGGCGCACCGCTGGCATCCGTGATGCCCGTCAGTGGCGCGAGGATCATACCGACGCCGCTCAACCCGATCGTGATCAGCGAGATCCAGAAGCCGATGTAGTTGACCGGCTGGGCGAAGCGCCAGATCGGAAGGTTGGCGCCCAGATACGAGAACACGAACAGGAACAGCACCCAGAACAGATACGCCGGCATGGTGCTGATCGAGTTTGTCTCGGCATTGTAGATCGCCGTCGAGGCGCGTTTTCCATCGGCGCCGGGGGCCGGAATGCGCGGATCGGCAAAGGTCGGATCGGTGACTTGATACAGTGGCTGCCCGCCCGAGAGGCCATTGACGGCGCTGTTAATGCCCTGCACCGCCTGCCCGACCGGCCCCTCAACCAACTTGCCTTCTACGGTCGCGCGCCCCAGCGGCCCAAGGATCATCGCCACGATCGCGATGCCGACCACGATCAGCGTCACAATCGGCAGGCTCATCTTCCACTTGTACAGCATCTGGCTGGCCAGCAGACCAGCCACAGCCAACATGAAGACCCCGAATGGCACATCGGGGCGCGCGGCGAGGATCGCGGCGAGGATGCCGACGAACGCGCCCGCCACCAGCAGCAGGTAGAAGAAGATGAACACAAACATGATCGTGCGGGTGCGCGGCGCGATCAGTTTGTGCGCGATGGCGCTGAGGCTGTTGCCGTCGTTACGGACCGACAGCATGATAGCCGAGTAGTCGCTGACCCAGCCGATAAACGACACGCCGATCAGCAGCCACGCGAGCGCGGGGGCCCAGCCCCACAGGTTCGCGGCCGTGATCGGCCCCACGATCGGCCCGGCGGCGGCGATCGATTTGAAGTGGTAACCGTAGAGGAC
>JAUQXD010001363.1 GCA_030834835.1 Thermoflexales bacterium
TGTCCCAGGTCTGTCGTATGTGTTCATTATTCCAGGTGTCGTCTTGATTCTCGGGCTGTTCACGCGCACGGTCCGGGCCTTTCGCATCGGCACTATCCGTACCCGCCTGCTGATCGCCTTTGCCGCGACCGTCGTGCTGCCTGTGGCCGCTGCGGGCAGCATCTCCAGCCTGATCAGCGCAAACACCTCGCAGCAACGTCAGTTCGATCAGCTGGCAGCTATCGCAACATTGAAGCTGGCCCAGGTTGACAACTGGCTTGACGATTTACGGCTGGACTTGCGGTTTGAGATCGCGCGTGATGCCGATACGCTTTATCTGCCTACCCTGATTGCTCAGACGCCGGAGGCGATTGATTATCGAATTGCCGCGCTGGGTCTGCGCCGTCGGCTTAAGGATACACTCGACATCCGCCAGACCTTTGAAGAGCTATTGCTTACCGATACCACCGGTCGCATCATCCTGTCAACCGAACCCGCTCACGAAAACCGGTCAATCGGCGGCTACACGTTCTTTAGCCAGGGATTGCAGCGCACCTATGTGTCCCCCCCCACCAGGGTGGACGCGCTCGATCAATCAGGTGTAATGGTTGCCACGCCCATCGCTGACGCGCAAGGCGTCATCATCGGGGTGATGGTCGGTCGCGCCAGCACGGCCCGTCTCAATCAAATTCTGGCAGTGCGCGCCGGCCTGGGTGACAGCGGTGAAACGCTGCTGATCGGCACCGACTACCAGCTGCTCAATGAACCCAGTCTGGGCAAACTGACCGAGACCGTCGACACGGTTGGTGCTCGCTTTGCAACGTCCTCCAACTCAGCCGGACAGAACGTCTACGTCGGATACCATGGAGAGACGGTAGCCGGGGCCTATCGCTGGGTGCCAGAATTAAAGGCCGGGTTGCTCATCGAGCAGAGCCTGTCCGAGACGAATCGCTCTACCAGCCTGACTCTGACCATCACCGGCCTTGTCACTCTGATCATCATGGCGTTGTCCGTTGGTGTGGCTTTGATCATTACCCGCAGCATCGCGAACCCGATTAGCCGCCTGGCCGAAACGTCCCGGCGAATTGCCGAAGGTGATTTTTCCCAACAGGCGGTGGTCGAACGCAACGATGAGTTAGGCGTCCTGGCCACTACGTTCAATGGCATGACGAGTCAACTGCGGGATTTGATCGGCTCACTGGAAGATCGGGTCGCCATCCGCACCGAAGAACTGCGAGCCAGCGCCGATGTGGGCCGGACTGCCGCTTCTACGCTGGACACCGATCTGCTGCTCAGCCAGATCGTGAATCTGATTGTCGAGCGCTTTGGGCTGTATTATGCCGCTGTGTTTACCCTGAACGAAACCGGTCAGTATGCGGTCTTACGGGAGGCCAATGGCGAAGCCGGCCATATTTTGAAAGAGCGGCATCACCAACTGGAAGTTGGCGGCCAGTCGATGGTGGGCCAGGCCATGGCGAAGCGTCAGGCGCGCATCGCGCTGGACGTGGGCAAAGAAGCGGTGCGTTTTGCGAACCCGTTGCTGCCCGACACCCGATCGGAAATTGCCCTGCCACTCATGGTGGGAGATCGCGTTCTCGGCGCACTGGACGCGCAGTCCACACGGGCCGCCGCCTTCGATCAGGCCAGCGCCGCAGTACTGCAATCGATGGCCGATCAAATTGCGGTGGCCCTGAGCAACGCGGAGCAATTCAGGCAAACCAGCGCCGCCCTGCAACAGTCTCAGAATCTGGCCGAATCGATCCGGGCCCTGGTCGATGCGAGCACCGCTCAGGAGGTCGGCCAGTACCTGGCCCGATATGCCAATACCTTAGTGTCGGCCAATCGCACGGCTGTATACATCGTGGATCACGATCGGAAAGAAATTGCCTCGCAAGCAGCTGTTGGACACGTGGCTGATCAGGACGAAATCACATATGAGCTGCTGAATTCCGGCATCAGCGGTCTGGTGTTCCAATCCGGTCAGCCGGTGCTGTCGCTCAACGCGGACGACGGGATCGAGCCGGCGGAAACCAGGGAGCGCCGCAAGCAAAATGGTACCGGCGCGTTGATCGTCGCGCCGCTGATCGCCCAGGGCAAGGTCATTGGCACATTCACGGTGAGCAACCTTATCGGACAGCGCCTGTTCACTCGGAGCGATGTGGACCTGCTCATGACGTTGGCCGCTCAAGCGGTAAGCGCGCTCGAGAGGCTGCGGTTGTTCGAGCAGGCCCGGCACGCCCTCAGCAATCTCGACGCCGTCAATCGCCGCCTCACCGGCGAAGCTTGGAGTGACTTCACGCTCCGCCGCGCCGATATGGGTGTCCGCTGGATTAGCACCATCGATCGGGCGCAGCCGGCCGCTCTGCCTGAAGTCAGTGAGGCCCTGGCCACCGGTCAGATCGCCACGCGCCCGTTGAACGGCAGCGGGCAACTGGGCATCGCGGTGCCGATCAAAGTGCGCGATGTGTCAATCGGCGCGTTGCGCCTGGTGGTGCCGCAGACAGCGTGGAATGACGAGCTGCGGACCACGCTCGATTCAATCGCCGGGCATGTGGCCCAATCGGCCGAAAACGCCCGCTTGATTGATCAGACTCAGCGAGCGGCCCAGCGCGAGAAGGCCATCGCAGGCGCTGCCGATAAGATTCACCGGTCAACCGAACTTGAGGCGGTGCTGCACACAGCGGTCAATGAAATCAACCGCATTACCGGCCTCAGCGGCATCAGCGTGCAACTGGGCTTTGGTCAACGCACTACAACTGCCGGCCCCGATCAGCCATCGCGCCAGGCAGGAGGCGAGTAACATGCAACAACTGGCAAACGCCATTCAAGCACATCTCGACACCTTAGTTGATCAGTACGACGCGCGCCTGCAGACCATGCCGGGCTACGTCAATTTTCCGGCAGCTGCGCGGCGCGACCTTGAACGTCAGATGCTGAACCTGATTGCCAGGTGTCTGATCGCGGGCGATTCTCACGAGTTGGTCGAGTATTCCAGGCAGCGCGCCATCCAGTGGGCCGGGTTGGGGCTGGACCTGGCCTGGTTTCAACAGGCGCTCGTGGTGCCAGAAGAGATTTTGGTCCCGTTGATCAATTCGGTTGAAGCCAGCACCTTTTTGTGGCAGGCGTTGAATCGCAGCCAGGCGGCCGTCTGGCAACTGGTGGCGGAACGCGCGCGCAGTAGCGAAGAGAAGCTGCGGGCGATTTACGAAGGAACCAATGATGCCGTCATGCTCCTCAACGAGCAGGGCTTTTTTGACTGCAACCCACGCACTCTGGACATGTTCGGTTTCAAGACCAGGGAAGAGTTCACCGCCGTCCATCCAGCGGATGTGTCTCCCCAATATCAGCCTGATGGTCAAGAGTCCCTGCCCGCTGCACAAGTCCATATTCAAACGGCCTATCAACAAGGGTACGATCGCTTCGAGTGGATTCATCGTCGGACCAATGGCGAGGACTTTTCGGCCGAGGTGCTGTTGTCTGCTTTCGACTTTGGTGGACAACGGGTCTTACAAGCTACCGTCCGCGATATCACCAAGCGTAAGCATATCGAACAGAGACTGAATGAGAGCGAAGAAAGATACCGTCGCTTTTCTGATGCCGCCGTGGAAGGAATTGTGATCCATGATAAAGGCATCCTGTTAGATGCGAATGAAGTCTTTGCCAGGATGTTCGGGTATGATCTGTCGGAAGTGATCGGAATGGCCGCGACTGAATTCCTTACCCCGGAAACGCGCGAGATTACCGTGCAAAATATCCGTTCGGGATATGAAAAGCCCTACGAGGTGATGGGATTAAGACAAGACGGATCGACGTTTCCGGTTGAAATTACCGGCAAGGCCATTCCCTACGAAGGCCAAACCCTCCGCGTCAGCGCATTGCGCGACATCACCGAGCGCAAGCAGGCTGAAGAGCAGATTGAGCGGAATTTGCAGGAAACCCGCGTGCGTCTTGAGGTCAGTCAGGCCCTGGCCGGCCAAAAGACCGAAGACGAGGTCCTGGTTACGCTGGCCCGTCAAGCCGGCCTCTATCCTCAAGCCCTCGTGACCTTCGCCACGTTCGATCGGTCCGGCGATGAGACCGTGGCCGTCGCGCGCTACGCCGAATCCTTTGAGAGCGGTATGTCCCCCACCTTGCCCATGGGCACACGCTTCCCGTTCTCACAGTTCCCCTTGTTCCGATTACTATCGGCTGATCGGCCATTTGTCTCCCAGGACACCCAGGCCGATGACCGCATGGATGCCGCCAGTCGTCAGATCACGCGCGAAACAGGCGCGGCAGGCTTCGCCGTCTTCCCTCTCACGACGAACAACGAGTGGTTGGGGTACATGATGGTCTTTGCCAGGACTGCTGGCTTTTTCGACGAAGGGAAGCAACGTCTCTATCAGACGATGGTCGACCAGGGTGCGCTGGCCCTGCAAACCGCACGTCTGCGCGATCACATTCAGGCCTCGCTGGAGCAACGCGGTCGACAGGTGCAGACGTCAACTGAAGTCGCGCAAGAGATAACGTCTGCCACCGATCTAACCGAATTGTTCAAGCGCGTCGTGACGCTCATTAAAGAACGTTTCAATTATTACCATGCACAAATCTTCCGGTATGAAGCCGACCAGGATGCCGTGGTGCTACTGACTGGCTATGGTGAAGCCGGACAAAAAATGCTGGCGGCGCAGCACAAATTGAAGCTCGGGCAAGGCGTTGTAGGATCAGCTGCCGAGACAGGCCGTTCGCTCCTGGCAGCAGACGTAAAACAAGACAAAGATTGGCGGCCTAATCCATACCTGCCCGGGACGAGGGGCGAACTGGCTGTTCCCATCAAATTACGCGAAGAAGTGCTGGGCATTCTTGACGTGCAAAGCGATCGAGTTGGCGCACTCACCGATGAAGATAGATTACTGCTAGAAGGTCTATGCGGCCAAATCGCCATTGCCATGGAAAGCCAGCGCCTGCTCGACAACGTGCAGCAGTCCGAGCGGCTGATGCGCACTCTGATCGATGCCATACCGGATCATATCTATGCAAAAGATCTTGAAGGACGACTGATTTTAGCCAACTCCGCCGAAGCACGTCTGCACGGCGTCGATTCACCCGATCTGCTCATCGGGAAAAGCGACTTCGACTTCTACCCACCCGAGCTGGCCGAAAGGTATCGCGCTTCCGAGCTGCCCGTTCTGCATGATGGACTATCCTTATTAAACCACGAAGAACCCAACGTGGATGCGACAGGTCAATTACACTGGAGCACTACGACCAAGGTTCCACTGCGCAACCAGGAGGGACGGATCGTCGGACTGGTGGGCAGTACCCGTGACATCACCGAGCGCAAGCAGACCGAACAAGCATTATCTGAAGAACACACCCGGCTGCGCACGCTCATCGACAACTTGCCGGTCTCGGTATACATCAAAGACAGGGACAGCCGGTTCGTGGTCAATAACGCCGTACACTTGCGCATCCTGGGCGCAGCCTCACAAGAAGAGGTAAGCGGCAAATGGGACTTTGATTACTTCCCGCCGGAATTGGCCGAACAATACTATGCGGACGAACAGGAACTTATGCGGATAGGCCAGCCGCTGTTCAACCGAGAGGAGTCCGTCGTCGACCAATCATCGGGCCAGCAACACTGGGCACTCAGCACCAAGGTTCCGCTACGCGACGCTCACGGCCAGGTCACCGGCTTCCTGGGCTTTACCCAGGATATTACGGAACGCAAACTGGCTGAAGAAGCGGTGCGCCGCAGTCAGGCCGATCTATCCCAGGCACTGCAAATCGCCAGACTTGCCTACTGGGAATATGATGTCGCGCAGGACCTGTTTCACTTCAACGATCAGTTCTATGCGATCTTTCACACCACTGCTGAGCAGCAAGGCGGTTATCACCTCTCGTCCGCCCAGTACGCGCAGCGCTTCGTCTATCCCGACGATCTACCCGTCGTGGGCGCCGAGATCGAGAAAGCGCTTAATTC
>JAUQXD010001364.1 GCA_030834835.1 Thermoflexales bacterium
GAAGTCAGCCTGATCGAACAAGCGCAGATACTCGCCGGTATCATCACGCACCAGCAACGGCGCGGCGGTGTGACGCATCACAAATTCCCGATCGAACCAACCGCGCTCGATGATGACGTGCAGCATGGCGAGCGCCAGATACAGATCGGTACCGGGCTTGATCGGCAACCACTCATCGCACTTGCTGGACGTGATGCCAAACTTCGGATCGATCACGATCAGTTTCGCGCCTGCGCGCCGAGCTTCGAGAAAGAATGGCCACCAGTTCATGCGGCTCTGAGCAGGATCGGCCCCCCAAATGACGATCAATTTGGAGTTAACGAGATCGGTGTAGTCGTTGGCGAGATAACCCGCCCCTGCTCCCAACGTGTCTTCTAGACCGCTGGGCACGGCACTGTCGATACCAAATTGACCGGGGTTCGTCGCCGACGCACCGAGCGCGGCTGCCAGTCGCAAGTACACACCATTAAAACCGTTTAGCGTGCTGAGTTGGCCGGAGTACGGAAAGAACATCACACTGGGCCAGCCAAATTCATCACCCATAGCACGCAGCCGTGTGGCAATTTCGTCCAGCGCTTGATCCCACGAGACAGGCTGCCACTCGCCCTGTCCGCGTGCGCCTGCGCGCTTCAGCGGCTGCTTCAACCGATCAGGGTGTGCGACCTGCTGGACATAGCTGATCCCTTTCAGGCAAATACGGCGATACCGGTCGTCGGGAAAATCCGCCGGTTCGATCCTGATGATGTGTTGATCACGCACGGTCACGTTCAGACCGCAATAGTGCGCGCCACAGTTGAGATTGCAGGCTGTGCGAAACTGACGGTCGGTGGCAGTCCCGATCGGCGATGGGACCGACCACGCCAGGCCGTGGAGCACAATCTGCGGTTGGGCCGCCGCGGTCCGATCGGATGCAGCGAGGACGAGCGAGGCTTCAGCATAGGGGGACAACCGCTCGACGACATGCTCACTCATCGCTTTAAGATCGAGTGGTCGGTGTGCGGCTTCACCGACCGGGGTGCTGGCTTGCGCCGTTTGCGTGATGCGGCGAGTAACGCCATTGACTAAGCCAGCGCACCCCAGCAGCTGCCGCATCGTCGGCAGCAGCTCGGTATCAGATCGATCGAGGGCGACGACGGCATTCGCTCCCTGGCGCACGGCTGCATCGCGATAGTCGCGGGTGTCCGTCGGGATGAGGGCGACAATCGGCACGTGGCTAACCGCACAACGGATCTGCTCCACCAGTCTGAGGTTGTGCTCACCAAACGTAAACGGATCGACTAGCACAGCCGCAAGGTCGGGTTGCAGTTGTTCAAACAGGCGCGCGCTGTTACCAACCGGATAAGCCTCGGCTGGCAGATTGCGCAGGAGTTGAACCAGCGTGTTTTGCAGCCAGGTATGTGAGACGGCAACTAAGATGCGAGGGAGCATGCGCGGTCTTTCAACTAAGATACCGCTATTATGCACGAGCGGGGCGCGCCTGTCTGTCAGGAACGCCCCGCTGTTTATGTGGTGATTTTTACGGACAAGCAGACTGCCGCTAGCCGAGCAAATGGTGCTGTACCGCGTATTCCACCAGCTGCGAGCGATGATCCAACTTGAGCTTCTCCATAATGCGTTCGCGGTAGGTTTCGATCGTGCGCGGCGACAGCGCCAACTGCTCGCCAATTTCGCGGCTGGTGAAACCGCGAGCGGTTAATTCAAGCACCTGCCGTTCACGCTCCGATAAAACTTCCGGTCCCGGTTGATCAGCCGCTGGCTTCAGGCGATGCTCGTCGACAATCGCCTGAATGCCTTCAGATTGCAGGTAGGTCTCGCCGCGCGCAATAGCGCGAATGGCCGCCACGACTTCGCGGTCAGCCGCCGATTTGCGCACATAGCCGGTGCCGCCTGCTTCCAGAAAGGGCACCAGATAAACGTTTTCAGCGTGCATCGTCAACGCCAGGACACGGGCTTCCGGCCAGGCGGTGCGAATGCGGCGCGTGCATTCGACGCCGTCAAAGTCGGGCAGCGTAATATCCATCACGATCACATCGGGCCGCAGGGTAAGCGCTTGCTCAACACCGTCATGGCCGGTGGCCGCTTCGCCGACCACAACAATGTCCGGTGCCTGTTCGATCAGCAGGCGCAGGCCGCTGCGCATCACGGTGTGATCGTCGATCAGCAGAACGCGAAGCAATGAGCTCATTGTGCTTCGTCCGTAACAGGCAAATCGATCAAGATGCGCGTGCCCGCCGCTGGCGCTGAGATGATCTGCCAGTGACCGCCCGCCATCTCAACCCGCTCGCGCATTCCGGCCAGACCCAGCCCGTCGCCACGGTGGGCCACCAGATCGATCCCGTCGCCGTCATCGGCAATCGTCAACAGCACGGAACGCCCGATGTGATCGAGCATGATACGGGCGGTGCGGGCGTGGCTGTGCCGGGCGATGTTCGTCACGCCTTCCTGTACCACGCGATACAGGATGATTTCCAGATCGGATGGCAGTCGGCCCACGGGATTCTGAACGATGAACTGTAATTCGATGCCGCTGTGCTGCGTCCAGCCGTCCAGATAAGCGCGAATGGCCGGGACCAGCCCCAGATCGTCCAGGGTGGCTGGTCGCAGATCGATCGACAGGCGGCGGACTTCCTCAACTGTGCGGCTGGTGAGATAGCGTAGGCCATTCAACCGATCGTAGATCACGTCGAGTTCGGTTTCCTCTTGCAAGGCCTTCAATTGCAGCGTCAACGAGGTGAGCGCCTGACCGGTTTCGTCGTGCAGTTCGCGCGCCAGGCGCTGGCGTTCGGCCTCCTGCGCCAGGATCGCGCGATGCAGCAGCTGCTGCAAGCGTTCACTCTTGACACGTACATCGCTCAACAATTGCAGGTTCTCCTGATTGAGCTGCGTTAGTTCCTGCTGTTGCGTCAACAACTGCGCGCGCGATTCGCGCAGGCTATTGAGCATCACGTTAAACTCGCGCTGCACTTCGCCGATTTCATCGTCGCCCCAGACCGGCACGCTGACGGCCAGATCGCCGCCGCGCACGCGCCGCATCGCATGCACCAACGATCGTAACGGCCGGACGAACACGGTAGTCAGCAGCAGCGCAACGCTTAAACCGATAACCGCACTGATAACAAAGACAGCGGTCGTCTCATTGGCCAGTTCCGTCAACACAATTGCTTCTGCCCCGTGCGCATCAGCAGAATCCAGGATGCCGGAGACGCGCTGCCGCAGGATCAACAGACCAGCTGTGCTTACGACGAGCAATGGCAACACCACCAGACCGATCACTTTCAGGGCAACCGGCACGGCCAGTATCCGCCGCCACAGGGCGGCCAATATTTCTTTCAGATGCAGATGGCGTATCGACATCGTCGGAACCGATTGGTCGGCGCGTTTAGCTTGAGCGTCGAAACCAACCAGTATCATTGTGACAGGAAGTTGCATTCGAGGCAAGTCAGTAAAAGGCATCAGGTAAGGAGTGCCAATAATACCAAAGAGGATATTTTGTGAGCGTATATGTGCAACGTGGAATTACAAAACAAAAGTCCGTCAATATCATATTATCAACGGACTCTAAAGTGTGAACGGCTCGACTGGTTCCGGGCTGTTCCATCATTTTACTTAAACGGACCCGACGGAAGTGGAGGGTATGTTGAAGAATATTGACTACACAGGATTTCAGCCACTAAACTGAGGCCACCTGTGTGAGAAATAGCCTGGAAATATCGACGCGCACTGTAGCGCGTTTTTGTTTGTAAAGGGTGCTCACCGCTCTATCAATACTTGGCACGAATTAGGCGTCGATAAGTTGCATTGCAAATCATGTTTGGTAAAAATCAATACTCAATCAAAAATTGACACAGAACTGTCATTTTTGAGTGCCGGTCGCGCCCTCAGCACGTTTTTCCATCGCCCGGGTCAAGGATAGGCTGTCCAGCAGCGGAAACGAAGAGTCCTTCTGCGCAATCACAGAAGGACTCTTGAGCATGACGCACTCGACTGGCGTCGGATGCACAGATGACAATCACGTTTGAACCGTCAAAACCACACTACTCGCTCGCGCTTCTGACCCGATCTTAGCCCGTCGCCTGCCAACAGCAAGCAACACGCCCTGCTGTTTCCTTCTTGCATGGTAGGCCAAATCCACCAGCCCGATCGGTCGTGTCTCCTATCGGGCTGGAAGGTTTGCATGATGCCGCAGTCGTTACGCGCGTACTCTCCGCCTGTGGCATACGCCGATGAGCACGCCCGCCATCAACAATACGGTGACCAATACCAGCCACTGCACAGGCGAGGCCAGGTCGCTCGAACGAACAGATAGATTGGTCAAAGCAATCGCAGTCGGCCCGGTGTTGTCGCCTACCGCCCAGGGTGACAGCACAGTCACGTTTTGACGAGTGACGGTGTTCGCCGTGGAGGAGGTGCGAGCGCAATCCCAGCCGTAACCAGGGCCGGCCGTGTATTCACAGACATCCGCATTCGTGTCCGGCGAGACAGCGTGCGGCAAGGCCAAGTCCACCACGTAACCGCTGCCGCCGGTCTGCGTGATGTTCCACCAGCGGCCGGTTGATGTGCCATTGCCAGGGCCATAT
>JAUQXD010001365.1 GCA_030834835.1 Thermoflexales bacterium
TGACGATCAAGAGTTCGTCGCCGCTCTGGACGTAGCCGATGGGCGTTGTATACGGCTTACCGCTCTTGCGACCGGTCACAGTGATCAGCAACATGTTCTTGCTCAGCAGGCCATGCAGCGGTGAATGAAGCAGGAACGACACGACGGGATTGCCGATTTGATTACGCCAGTTGCTCATGAGAGTCTCCTGTCCCATTAACCGCGCAGCCCCAGCGCGATCAACGCCACGATCACGGCGATCAACACCACGGTTAGCGGCGCGCCTACTCGCACAAAGTCACTGAATTTGTAGCCGCCCGGCCCCATGACCAAAATGTTGACCGGATGACCGAGCGGAGCCATGAAGGCTAACGATCCGCCGTAAGCCACCGCCAGCGCGAACCAACGCGGATCGATCTGCGCGGCCTGCGCGGTCTGGATGGCGATCGGCGCGAGGATCGCCACGGCGGCGGGACCGCTCATCACCTGCGTCAGGAGCATCGTCATCACGACCAGCCCGGTGACGATTGCCACCGGCCCGATCGGTCCCAGGCCGCCCACCAACACCGAACCGATCTGCAGCGCGACGCCAGTCTTGGTCAGGGCCAGGCCGACCGGCAGCATCGCCGCGATCAGGAAAATACTCTTCCACTCGATGGCCTGATAGGCTTCGTCCATTGATAATGCGCCAATCAGCACCATGGCCAGCGCGCCGGCCAGCATCGCTTCGGCGGTCGCCAGCCAGCCCAGCGCGGCCACGATGATGGTGGCAGCCATAATCGCGATGGCGAATGGCATCTTGTTGGTGCGCAGCGTGTCGTCCACCGTCTCGGTCAGCACGATGAAGTCGCCTTCGCTGTGCAGCACATTCATGCGGCGGCGCGCGCCCAGCACCAGCAAGGCATCACCCAGTTGCAGCGGCATATCGGCCAGACCCACGCGGCGCGGCCGTCCTTTGCGCCAGATGGCGATGACGCTCAAATCGAATTTCTCGCGGAAGTGCAGGGCCCGCAGGGTCTTGCCCGCCGCCTGCGAACGGGGCGACAACACCACTTCCCACAACGCCATCGTATCCGAGGTGAGCTGCTCAAAGGTGATGGTCTCCGGGCGAATCTCCAGCCCGCGCGAGCGCAGCGCCTCGATCTGCTCTTCACGGGCTTGCAGGTAGATCACGTCATCCGCATGGAGCGGTTCATTGGGTGCCGGTGCCAGCCGCGATTTGCCGTGGCGCAAGATCGCGATCACATTGACGCCCAGCTTCTCGCCAAGACCGATCTCCGCCAGCGTCCGATCGAGCAGCGGGGATCGATCGGGGACGCGCGCCTTCACCCAGCGTTCGTGCAGGCCATACACTTCCGGCAGCTGCGCGTGCGACATCGACATGAGTCGCGTCCAATCGGCCGGGGCGCGACGGGGTAAACTGCGTCGTCCGATCAAGAGCATGTATAGCAAGCCGATGACGACCAGCGGCAAGCCGATCGGTGCGAAGTCCAGCAGGCTAAACGGCGCGTAACCGGCGTCACGCATGGCGGCGCTGACGAGGATGTTGGATGTGGTAAGCAACGTCGCCATGCCGCCCAACAGCGTGCCAAAGGCCAGCGGCATCAGCAATTTTGAGGGGCTGATCTTGCGTTCGCGCGCGATGCCGATCGTGGCGGGCAGCAGCACGGCGGCCGCGGCGATGTTGTTCATAAACAGCGAAAGCGCCGCACCGGCCAGCATCAGTACCGTGATCAGGCGTACTTCACCGCGCCCGCCCAGCCGCATCAAACGCGCGCCCAGCACACGCGTCGCGCCGGTTCGAGCGAGTCCGGCTGTCAAGATATAGATCGCGCCGATGGTGATCACGGCTGATCGGCTAAAGCCCGACAGCGTTTCTTGCGGCGTCAAAATACCGATCGCGCCCAGCGTGACCAGCAGCAACAGCGCCACCAGATCGGCGCGCAGCCACTCGGTGACGAAGAGAATGCCTGCGCCGATCAGCAAGACTAACAGCACAATGCCTGAGAAGGTCATGATGACTTGCCTCAGCCCGATTATACTCGCGCCGTTAGAATCGGGGAGCCGATTGGCGATACGAGAAAGCGGGTCGCCAAAACACAAGACGGGTCACGTGGACCCGTCTTGAATTGACTTGCAAAGTGAAACCGGTAACGGCTAGAACAGTCCCAGTACCTTGCCGGTCTTCAAGTCCAGATCGACGTCGAAGAAGACCGGGCGAGTGGGCAGGCCCGGCATCGTGCGCATGGTGCCGACGAGCGGATACAGGAAGCCCGCGCCTACGCTGGCGCGCACGTCCGTAATCGGGATGCGGAAGCCGGTGGGTGCGCCCTTGATGGCGGCATCGGCCGTGAACGACAGGTGCGTCTTCGCCATGCAGATCGGCAGTTTGTCGAAGCCCAGGCGCGTGTATAGTTCCACCTTCGCTTCGGCTTCGGGCGTGTAGTCCACGCCTTCTGCGCCGTAGAATTTGGCGATGGTTTCGATCTTGTCCTTGATCGACGCTTCGACCGGATACAGAAATTGGAATTGCTTCGGCTTGTTGGCGGCGGCCATCACGGCATGGGCCAGATCGAGCGCGCCCTTACCGCCGTGCATCCAGTGCGTGCACTTGTACGCGCCTTCCGCACCGGCTTCGACCGCGTACTTGCGCACCAGTTCGATTTCGGCATCCGTATCATCTTTGAACGAGTTCACCGCCACGACGACGGGCACGCCGTATTGTCTAGCGTTGTGAATGTGGCGCACCATGTTGGGCATGCCCTTCTCCAGCAGCTCCAGATTCTCGCTGGTGTAAGCCGGATCGAGCGGGCGGCCCGCCACAACCTTCGGCCCGCCGCCGTGCATCTTTAGCGCGCGGATCGTCGCCACCAGCACCACCACGTCTGGCACCAGGCCAGAGTAGCGGCACTTGATGTCCATGAATTTCTCCATGCCGATGTCAGCGCCGAAGCCCGATTCGGTGATCACATAGCCGCCTTCGCCCACCAACTTCAGCGCAATCTGATCGGCCACGATGGATGATTGCCCGTGCGCGATGTTGGCGAACGGGCCGGCATGCACGAAGGCGGGCGTGCCTTCCAGCGTCTGCATCAGGTTGGGCATGATGGCGTCTTTCATCAAAACGGTCAACGCCCCGGCCACGCCCAGATCTTCGGCCGTCAACGCCTCGCCGCGTGTATTGGTGCCGAAGACCATCCGGCCCAATCGATCGCGCATATCGGCTAACGACGTGGTCAACGCCAGAATCGCCATGATTTCAGAGGCCACCGTGATGTCGTAGCCCGTGAGCCGCTCGTTGCCTTTTTCATCCGCACCCAGGCCCACCTGAATCTTGCGCAGCAGTCGATCGTTGATGTCCACCACGCGCTGCCAGGTGATGCTGGCCGGATCGATGTCCAGGCGGAACATGCGGCGCTTGTCTTCGGTCGACATATCGGCCAGCGTCTCAGCCTGGATGCCCAGCTTCGCCAGGCGCTTGCGCTGCGACGGCGTGAATTGGCCGTTGGCCGTCATGCTCTTCGCGAGCTTATCGTCGTCGGCTTGCGCGCGCTCGTGCAGCATGCGCGCATCGATCGCGGCGGCCATCAAGTTGTTCGCCGCCGTAATCGCGTGGATGTCGCCCGTCAGATGGAGGTTGAAATCTTCCATCGGGATGATTTGCGAGTAGCCGCCGCCGGCCGCGCCGCCCTTGATGCCGAACGTCGGGCCTTGCGAGGGCTGTCGAATGCAGGTGAAGACCTTCTTCCCCAGGTGAGAGCCTAATGCTTGCGACAGCCCAACGGTCGTCGTGGTCTTGCCTTCGCCCAGCGGTGTCGGCGTGATGGCGGTCACGTCGATGTATTTGCCGTTCTTGCGCCGCGCCAGCCGCTCGCGCACAGCCAGATGAACCTTAGCCTTATACGGGCCAAAGAGTTCCAGATCGGTGGGCTTCAGGCCGAGTTCTTCCGCAATCTGCAGAATGGGCTTGAGTTTGCCGGCCTGCGCAATGTCGATGTCGCTAGGCACCGGTGACAGCAGTTTCAGCTTCGTCGGCTTAAAGCCCGACTTCGTCGGGGCCGGCTTTGCTGCCGCGGCACTTTTGGTCGCTGCCTTCGCAGGTGCCGCTTTCTTCGCGGCGGCTTTCTTGACCGGCCTGACAACTTTCTTCGTAGGCATTGCTTTCTCCTTGGTTAAGATGTGGGGATCCGGGTGGTTTGACCTCGCAGTAGAGGCAGCTGGCGAGGATTAACTTGTAGTATATCCTACTGGCGTTAACCCCGCATCCCTAGTGGCGAATGTCACAGTCACATAAGATACCCGTCATGGTGCGGGGCCGTCGAACCCCGATTGGCACCAATTCTCAATGTGTCATTCCGAGGAGCATTGTGTGCGACGAGGAATCTCTGGCCCGGCCAGCCACGCCGCCTGCCGCGCGAGAGATTCCTCGCCTCGCTCGGAATGACACCAGCCAAAATGAGAATTGCTGCTCGATCGGCTTTCCCTGAGCGTTCGGATACGACAAACTGCCGGAGCCTGCGGCCCAACCTGCCTATGTTTGCGCCGTCTTCAGCCACACCACGAAGGCCGCGCCCCGGCCCGGCTGCGAATCGACGGTGATGTGCCCGCCAAGCTGCCCGATAATCCGTTGGGCAATCGCCAGACCCACGCCGGCGCCCGGCGTCCGATAATCCGCGGCAGCTTTACCGCGATAGAACGGTTCGAAAATATGCGGCAAATCGTTGGCCGAGATGCCCGGGCCGGTGTCGCGCACCTCGATGGTCACCCACGTCCGATCGGTGTCGCCGGGAGCGGCGCGCAGCGTGATCGCGCCGCCATGTGGCGTATAGTTCAGGGCATTGGCCAGCAAGTGAACGAACACCTGCCGCAGCAAAGCGCGATCGGTGGTCAGCCGGGGCAAGTCGGGCGACGGGTGCAGCGATAGCGTGAGTTGGCGTTCGAGGGCCGCTTCGGCGTGAGCGGTCATCACTTCATGCACCAGTGTGTTGACGTCCAGCAACTCGTGGCGTACGTCGAGCGTGTCCGGGTTCAGGTGTGAAATATCCAGCAGATCGTCGATCAGGCGGTGCAGCCGATCGGCCTGCTGCCGTAAGGTTTCCATGTATTGATCGTGATTCTCGAGCTTGCCGCGCTTCAGCAACTCAAGATAGAGCTTGATGTTGGTCAGCGGCGTGAGCAGTTCGTGGCTGATGCGCCCGATGAATTCGTCTTTCAGCTGATCGAGCTCGGTCAGGCGCACATTGGCGTCGAGCAGTTCGTGCGTTCGTTCGGCCACCCGCCGTTCCAGCGCGGTGTTCATAGCGCGCAGCGTCTCTTCCACCCGCATCTGATCGGTCACATCCCAGAAAGCGCCCTGGATGCCGATCACGTGTTGGTCGGCGTCATACAGTGGGGTCTTGACGACCTGCACGTAGGTTTTGGCGCCGGCGATCGGCTGGTGTTCCTCGACGGTCTTTAAGGTTTCTCCGGTCGTCATGATGTGTTGATCGTCGGCTCGATATTTCTCCGCCAGATCGGGCGGATGCAAATCGTAGTCGGTCTTGCCCAGGATGTCGACCAGCGACCGGTTCTGCGTGCGGCAATACAGGGTGTTGGCGAAGGTGAAGCGGCCGTCGGCGTCTTTGCGGAAGATACTCAGCGGCAGCGTCTCAACCAGCGAATGATACAGGGCTTCTGACCAGCGCAGCGCCTCTTCCAGCTGCCGGCGCGCGGTAATGTCGTGCCCGATCCCGACGAGACCCACAATCGTTCCCTGGCTGTCACGGAGCGGCAACTTGGTGGTCAAGATCCAGCGCGAATTACCATTGGCATCGATGTTTGGTTCTTCGTGGTCAATCAATGCCTGGCCGGTTTGGATGAGGGTCTGTTCGTCGGCGTAGAAGCGCGCCGCCAGTGACGGCGGGTAATAATCCCGATCGGTCTTGTCCAGTAATCCTTCGGGCGCAACGGCTCCCATGTGGCGCGCGATGGAGTGGTTACCAAGCAGGAACCGGCTCTCGGCGTCTTTGACATAGATGAGGTCTGGCAGGTTGTCGATGAGCGTGCGCAGCAAGTCGTGTTCACGCGCCAACGCCTTTTCCACCCGCTCGCGTTCGGCAATCTCGCGTTCGGCCCGCCGCAGCGACTGGCGTTCCGATCGCAGGGCGATGAAAGTCAACAGGCCCATCAGGCCGAAGAGTGCCGTGTAGACTACCCAGTGCGTGACCGTGCCGATGGTATTGTGCGGCGGCAGCCACCCGGCGTTCTCGGCCAGGATTAAGCCGAGGACCGCCAGTGAGCTCAGCGCAGTCGTCACAATAATGCCGGTCAAGTCAAACAACAGCCCGGCGCCAATCACCAGCCCCACATAGTACGCGGTGGTCGGCGTCTGGGCGGTGCCCAGGCCCACGCTAATGACCGTAATACACACTCCACCGTACACCAGAATCCCGATGCCGGCCGGTTCCACCCGGCCCTGGCGCAGCCAGCGGTACAGCACCAGGCAGACCACCAGGGTGGTGGCCACGGTGGCCGTGACGATCGCCGGGGTCTGGCCGCCAAGCCAGATAGCGATCAGAACAACCACAGCATGTGTCAGGGCGAGGATCAGACCGGTGTTGACCAGGCTGGCACGGCGAGTCCTGATTTCGTCGTCCGGGAACACCGGCGGAGAAAATTGGCGCTTTATATAAAGGAACATGCACATCATCTCTGGTTATGATTGATAAACACTACTGATACACCTGATCGTACGCTTTAATCGATAGGCCGTCAGTCACAATTGAAATCTATATCACCGACAAGTGTCAGATCAATAAACATCGTACAGTCGTCAAACGCCAAAAACGCCGAATACGATAAAAACTCGCGCCCGGGAGTGTCGGGCGCGGGCGAGGTTTAGTGAGGCATCAGTTGTCTGGTTAACTGCTTCAGGGCGTTGAAACTCACCAGGCGCTGATTCGCTTCATCGTAGAGGGGCAGCTGCGCCGATTTGAAGCTGCTCCACAGC
>JAUQXD010001366.1 GCA_030834835.1 Thermoflexales bacterium
CGATCGCGCGCTCGCCGATGATGGGATTGATCAGCAATTGCTTGATCGCGACTTCGCGATCAAGCGAGATGTCGTAGGCATGGTAAACCGAGCCCATGCCGCCCCGGGCCAGCAGTTCAATGACCCGATAGCGATGGACCAGGATTTGATCGGCCTTAAGCGTCATGTGAGCGCTTTACCATACCCGTAACTTTTAGCTTGAGAATTCGGTGTATCGTATAGATGGAGGTTGAATCTGCCATCGGTCAAGCCTGGCTCAAGAGCGATGGCGACCCGGCCCGCGACAGATGACGCACACACGGTATAATTCCTCTATCACGTTGCACGGGATGAACCGTGCCGATTCTATCACCAATCGGTTCTCGCGGCCAGGATGATTAGACTGCCCTTCATTAAACGTCTCATTGGATTGGGGCTGATAAGTGGACTCTTCACCGCCCTGGCGATTGGTCTGCCGGCGGCGTTTGCGTCGAGCCAGACCGACCAGCCCGTGCCTCAACGAGATCACTCGTCTCTGGCGCCGTCCTACGTGCCCGATGGTTCCAGCGCTGTCCCCCCTGATCGCCTGACATCCGATCCGCCTTATACCATCACGCTGATTGTCGATCCGTCGACGTTGATTGCGAACAGCGGCTTCATTGCTCAAATTACGGCGACGGTTATGGATAGCGCCAGCCTGCCGATTTCGAATGTGGTGCTCAGCGGGCTGTTGAACCCGCCGGCTCTGGGCACGCTTACGGGCCTGGGTCCGACTGATCTCAATGGTCAGACCGTCGGCGTCTGGACGGTGAGTAATACGATCGGAAGCGGCCAGCTGATCGTCGGCGACGGAATCGCGACTGGCACGCTCGCTCTAACGGCGACAGTCGGATCTCTGGCAAGCCTCAACGTGTCGCCCAACTCCATCACCGTCACCGCCGGCAGCAGCCAGGTCTTCACAGCCAGCGGCTTTGATTCATACAGCAACTCCTTGCTCATCACGCCAGCCTGGTCAACGAACGGCGGCGCCATCGATGTGACGGGCCTGTTCACCGCTACAAACATTGTAGCCAGCGGGCGGTTGGTCACTGCCACGCAGGACGCCGTGTCTGATACCGCAGTGGTCAACATAGTGGCCGGGCCGCCCGCGAGCCTAAGCATCTCGCCGTCTACGGCCGTCATCAGCGCCGGCGAGGGGATAACGTACACGATTACGGCTTATGACGCTTACGACAATCTCATCGGCGACGTGACAGACAGCGCGCTATTTCAGATAACGCCAGCCCCGGGCGGCGCACTTGTTGGCAACGTGGTTACACCTACGCTGGTGAACACTTATACGGTGACGGGGACGTATGGCGTGTTGAGCACGACAGCGCTGTTGATCGTTACGCCGGCGGCGATGTCCAGGCTGGCGATCGAAAATGCTCCGGCGGGCGCTGGCACACCGATCGGACCCACGCCGCTCTCGATCTATGATTCGTTGACGGCTTACGCGGTGTTCTACGATCGATTTGACAACCTGATCGGTCCGGTTGCAGCCGGGTGGGCCGCAACGGGGGTATTGACCGGAACGATCTCGCCCACCACAGGGATTTCAACCGTGCTGACGCCCGCGCCGGTACTGACCGGTTCAGGCGTGATCAGCGCAAGTTACAATCCGCTCACCGGCACGACCGGCCTGATCACGATTCAGGCTCCCAACTTAAAGATCAGCAAGACGGCCAGTCCCAGCCCGGTTGAACCCAGCGAAGACCTTCAATACACGATCATCTATACGAATGCCGGGAGTGTTACGGCGCAAGGGGTGGTGATCACTGAAACTTACCCCGCAGGCACCAGCTACAATCTCGCCTCGCCCCTGCCGACTGGCGGCAATAATGTCTGGTCGATCGGCAATGTGGTGCCCGGCGGTTCGGCGGCGATTGTGGTGTCGCTGCGCGTGACGGATTCGATGCCGGTGGGCAGTGTGTTGACGGATGTCGTCACCATCGGCGCGGCCAAATCGGCTACGGCGACTTACACGCTGACAACCCCCGTTGTTTCTGCGCCGGTGTTGAATGTGTCGGTCAGCGAGAATCGCGATCCGGTGCGGGTGGGCCAATCCCTGGTCTATGTTATTCAGTATCGCAACAATGGTAACTCCGAGGCTCACGACGTCAGAATTACCGAGACATATCCCAGCGAAGTGACTTTCGAGAGCGCGGTTCCGCCCCCGACGTTGACGCCGACGCAAGGCACGCACGTGTGGCTGCCGGGAGAATTGCCGCCCGGCGGCAGCGGCTCGATCATTGTGACGGTTCTCGTTCACAGCCCGCTGCCCGATCTCACGGTGATCAACAATCGGGTTGACATCAGCAGCGTCGAGCAGCCGACCCCGGCCATCGCCACGGAATCGACCCTGGCTCAGTCGCCGATTCTGGCGCTGACCAAGCTGTCGAATGTTGCGTCGCCGCAGGCGAACAGTCTGTTGACGTACACGCTGTTGTATACCAACAGCGGGTCAACCTATGCCACATCGGTCGTCGTCACCGATGTCCTGCCCGGCAATACGACCTTTCAGGACTGCGCCCCGATCGGGTGTGTCTACAACCCCCTGACGCGGAAAGTGACGTGGAATCCTGGGGAAGTCGCCAGTCAGGACGTTCGGCCGTTGACGCTGACGCTCGCTGTTGCCAACAATCTACTGGCGGGCACGCTGCTGACCAACACGGCCGGATTGGTCGCCGCGGAAAACATCGCAGCCGCGGCCAGCCTGACGAACGTCATCGCCAGCCAGCCGATCCTGAACCTGGCGATCAGTAACGGGGTATCCGGCGTGGCAGCCGGTGATCGGTTGACGTATACCCTGGCGTATTTCAACTCTGGCAATTCGCCGGCTCAGAACGTTGTTATCACCAACCACATTCCGTCGCCGGCGTCGTTCCTGGGCTGCTCAAACAGTTGTCTCAGCATGGGAAATGATACCTATTCATTTGCGCGGGGCACGGTCAATGCGGCCAGTGGTGGAGTCGTCACGCTGAGCGTCAAGGTCAGTGATTCGCTGCCGGCCGGCCTGAGAAGCATCACGGACACAGCCCTGATAACGAACACTACCCCCACAGGTGCGCTATCCGGCCATTTGGGCCAGGATGTCGATGCGATTACCACACACCCGATCCTGACATTGACGGCCGATTATGATTCGTCGGTGCCGGTAGAGGGGAAAGTCATCACCTATACTCTGACGTACACCAACACCTCGGCGATGGATACAACCGGGGTGGTGCTCACGGTAACTCGATCGCCCTACGCAGCCCAGGCGTCACCCGGCTGGCTGCCCATTGGCGAGCAAGCCCGCCTGTCCGTGGGCGATCTCGCGGGAGGCGAGTCGGGCATCGCGCTGTATACCATTACCCTGCCGCTGACGTTTACGCCAGGCATGGTCGCCGTGGTGAACGACTTTGTCATCAGTGACAACGGTCCGGGCGGCTTGCCAGTCGCTACCGCGATGACTACCACGGTGGTTGGCGTGCCGGATCTGACCATCGATAGCGTCACTCTGTCGCCGCCCATCATTGTGGGCGAAACCGAGTTTACGGCGACCGTCATCGTGCGCAATGCCGGGACCGGCCTCGCCTGTAACCCAAACAAGTGGCCTTGCTCCGGGTCTCAACACGGCCGGCCCGTTGGCGGCTTCTTCATTGATGCGTTTTTGAATCCGCTGGTGGCGCCGTCGTCGTTCCCCTTTGAGCGCTATGGGGATGAGTATCAGATCGTCAGACCGCTTGCGGCCGGCGAGGTGATCACAGTCGTCTTCTCCCATTTGACCTTCGTTGGCAATCCGCCACAACCTGATCTCTATGTCAAGATCGATAACTACGAGTGTCCCGGCAGCGATTGTGAGCCGTCTTTGGGGCAGCGCGGTTTAGTGCCAGAAAGTGACGAGTCCAACAATGTTTTCGGGCCGGTGAGCGGTCTACCGCAGGTTGTCTATTTGCCGCTGATCCGCAAATAAACACCAGGTCCCAACCGCGAGACGCCGCCGGGGACGGCGGCTATAGGGCCTATTGGATCCGAAAGCAACCGGGCCATCAGAGTTGTGGTTAGCCGTACTTCTCGGTTTCGGCCTCAAACTTCTTGCGGAGTTTTTCGCCTTCGGGGGCTTCGGCGGTTTCACGCAGCGCCTGCAAGGCCACCATCATCTTCTCGATGTTGCGCTTCTTGTCGCGCAGGGCTTTGTAGGCTTTGCGCCGTGACTTGCCGGTGACCTCGGGATCGAGGTCGATCGTGTCGTAGTCTTTGCACGCCTCCACCAGCAGCCAGTCTTCCAGGGCAGCCTGGGCGTCATGGGTCAACTGCGCTTCGATCGCCGCGATGTCCTGCGTATAGCGCGCGATGGTCTGATCGATCATGTCAACGAGTTCGTAATTAGCCATGCTATTTTCTCCCGTGATGTCGACCACATGGGCCGGCGGTTGCTCGGAAAGATTGTACGCCAATCGCAGAGCCGGGTCAACGGTGGCAGGCAAGATTTAACAATTCACTACAGTTTAGGCGTGGGCCAGCGTTTGATCCATTTAGCGAACGGCGGCAGGCGCTTGTGTGGATTGAAGCGGTACCAGCCCAATTCGGCGCGCACGGTCTGATCGCGCAGCTCAGTCGAACCCCAGATCAGCGATGCGCCAAAGATGCCGATCAGCGCCGACAACCAATCGGCTGCAATGAAGACCGATAGGCCGATCAGCGCGACACCGGTCCCCATCACATACGGCCACCACAGATAACCGAAATAGTATTCGCCGCGAATCACCCAGACAAAGCCCAGCCCGATGATCAACAACGTGGCGATGCCGATCAGGACACCAAACAGATTCATGCGGCCTCCCGATTGATTGGGTGGCCGTTTGGCGCGCGATCCAGCCAGTTGATTGCGGTGGCCTGCCCGGTCGCGAGATACGGCGCGTGACGCGGATTGTGCAGATTGGCCGGCGCGTGGCCTTTGATCACGCGCTTGAACTGACGGCGAAGTTCCAGCGCATCAAACCACAGCGTTGTGCCCGCAATGCCCAACGCCGCCGATAGCAGCAGGTCGTTGCTCAGCGCCG
>JAUQXD010001367.1 GCA_030834835.1 Thermoflexales bacterium
CGCACTTCCCCATTTGAGAAAATCTCGTCGAGACAACAACCGATCGGACATCAATCACCCTCCCGATAAATGTGTTGGATTTGACTATTACGCCAGCGCAGTCTTCATTCGATTCAACGCTTCAACCAGCATCGAGCGCGGCGAAGCGAAGTTAAGGCGCACAAAACCTTCGCCGCCCGGGCCAAAGATCGCGCCGTCACCCAGGGCCACGCGCGCCTTGTCTAAAAAGAATCGATACGGGCTGCCTTCAATTCCCGCCTCACGACAATCGAGCCACGCCAGATAGGTGCCTTCGGGTTTCGCCATTTTGATCGAGGGCAGTTCACGCTGCACGAAGTCGTACAGGAAATCGCGATTGTGTTCCAGATACACCAGCACTTGATCGAGCCAGTCTTGCCCGTCACGATAAGCCGCCTCGCCCGCGATGAGGCCCATCAAGTTGACCCACGGAACTACGCCGTGCTTTGCCGCATTATACTTCTGCCGCAGGTCCGCATTCTGAATGATGGCTATGGAGCATTGCAGACCCGGCAGGTTGAAGGTCTTGCTGGGCGCGATCAGTGTGATCGTCCGATCGGCGACCTCCGGGCTGAGGGTGGCGGTCGGGACGTGGCGCTGACCGCGATAGAGGAGATCGCTGTGAATCTCATCGGAGGCGATCAACAGGTTGTGCCGTAGACAAATCTCCATCATCCGCTCCAATTCATCCTTACGGAAAACGCGCCCGGTGGGATTGTGCGGATTGCAGAACAGGAACATGCGCGTCTCGGGCGTGATGGCAGACTCAAACCCGGCCCAATCGACAGTGTATGAGCCATCGGGTTGGCGGACCAGCGGCGCAGCGACCCGGCGGCGCTGCGTGGCCGCGGCCGACATCAACATCGGCGGATAGATGGGCGGCTGGACGAGCATCGCTTCGCCGGGCGCGCACAGCGCGTACGCGGCGATGTTGGTGCCCACGACAACGCCGGGGATAAAGACGATGTCCTGGGGCTGGATAGTCCACCCGTAGCGCTCGGCCATCCGATCGACGATCACGGCCCGAAAGGACAGAAAATCCAGGGCGTCACTGTGCGACATGTTGGGGTAGCCAAACAGGCCGGAGTCTACCTGTCGCCGCAAGGCATCAACGACGGGCTGCGGCGAAACGAAATCCATGTCGGCCACCCACAGCGGCAGCACATCGGCGGGATAGGCGTTCCATTTGGCATTTTCCGTGCCCCGACGTTCTGGCAGCGTGTCGAAGTCGTAGCGCATTGGCCCCGGTCCTTGAAGCAGAGATACGCCATTGTAGCAAAAAAGTATGCGATGTGGCAATAGCTCCGTTGAGTGGGTAAAATTACCAGGTAAAAACGCCGATTCGTGAGGAGCATCATGACCGACAGATTACATCAGTATCAGGGCGAAGCCATCATCGTGACATGGAGCAAAGCACGGTGCATTCACGTGGCCGAATGTTTGCGCCGATTGAGCGTGGTGTTTGACACAGGCCGCGCGCCGTGGGTTCTACCCGATGCGGCCACCGCGGACGAGATCGCCGCGACGATCGGCCACTGCCCCAGCGGCGCGCTGCACTTTCAGCGTCTCGACGGCGGCGCACCCGAAACGCCCGACGCCGTCAACGCGATCACGCCACGCGCCAGCGGCCCGCTGTATGTGCGCGGCGATATTGTGGTGCAGACCGACGACGGCGAGGAGATCGTGCGCGACACGCGGTTGACGCTGTGCCGCTGCGGGGCCTCGAAGAACAAGCCGTTTTGCGATAACAGCCACGTCACCATCGAGTTCAGACCCGGTGCGACGCCGGGGGAAAATCGATTGACGATCGATCCCGCGCAAGCCCCGACGCATCATTTGACGATCACGGCGGTAACCGATGGTCCTCTGCAACTGCGCGGCCCCGTCGAAATTCGCAGCAAGGACGGGCAGACGGTCTATCGCGGCAACCGGGCCAAATTGTGCCGCTGCGGCCAGTCGGGCAACAAGCCGTTTTGCGACGGGACTCACACCACCATCGGTTTCAGAACCGATTGACCTTTGTGGCTCTTCTGAGTTCAACGAGAAACCGCTCACGCACGCCAGCGGCTCGCCGCTATGCGGACACGGGCAAGAAGCAAAGAGGCAAAGTTTCAAGGCTTTTCTTTGCCGCCTGGCGGCTTTGCGTGAGAAAATCCCATTTAAGTCGGATGAGCCACTTTTGTTTACGCACCCGTTTACGCTCCTGTTACGGCCCGACTGTATGATATGGGCAAGACAAACACAGACAGCCCGTTGGGCTGCAAACAGGAGAATAAAAATCATGGCATGGGTAATCGATTCAGCACACACCGAAGTGAATTTCAGCGTTCGTCACATGATGATCAGCAATGTGCGCGGCCAGTTTCAGAAGTTGAGCGGCACAGTCGAGTTTGACGAGGCCAATCCGGCGGCGACCAAAGTCGATGTGCAGATTGAAGCGGCCAGCGTCAACACCAAAGACGAGAAGCGCGACGGCCATCTCAAGTCGCCCGATTTCTTCGCCGCCGATCAGTATCCGTACCTCACCTTCAAGAGCAAGCGCGTCGAAGTGAAAGATGCCAGTCACGCGCACCTCATCGGCGACCTGACGATTCGCGACATCACCAAAGAAGTGACGCTCGACGTGGAGTACAACGGCCAGGCCAAAAGCCCGTGGGGCACTACCAACGCCGGCTTCAGTGCGAAGACCAGCATCAACCGCAAGGATTGGGGCCTCAACTGGAACGTGGCACTAGAGACCGGCGGCATCCTCGTCGGCGACCAGATCAACATCGCCATCGAGTTGGAAGTGGTGAAGCAGCCGGACGCCGTGCCCGCCGAAGCCGTCGCCGCGTAAGGCGGGACTTTGAGCCGCCGACGCCAGCCCGAATCAAGACGACAGCCCAGGGGACTTACTGGTAGACGCAGGATAGGTTAGAAGCATCTTGAAAAGGACGAGTGCCAGCGGGGTTGGCGCTCGTCTTTTTGTCGTCAGGACATGATACACTTAACGTGATGAGTGACAAGTGAAGTGCCGCCAATCCATTACGCACCACGCATCACGCGCCACGAGAGCAACCATCAAGGGAGAGTGACGATGACTATACTGGGTTTGCACCACATCACATTGGTCAGTTCCAACGCGCAGCGCACCGTCGATTTTTACACCCAGGTGCTGGGGCTGCGCCTCGTCAAGCAGACCGTCAATTTCGATGATCCGGGCGCGTATCATCTGTACTTTGGCGACGAACTCGGCCGCCCCGGCACGGCCGTCACATTCTTCGAGTGGCCGCAGGCGGTGAAGGGTTATCCGGGCATCGGCGGCACGCATCACTTTGCGATGCAGGCGGCCGATCGGGACAGCCTGCTCAAATGGAAGCGCCGCTTAACCGATCTCGGCCTCAAGGTCGATGGGCCGCTCGATCGCCACTACTTCACCTCGATCTACTTCCGCGATCCCGACGGCGTGATTCTGGAGATTGCGACCGTCGGCCCCGGCTGGGCGGTCGATGAAGCACCCGATCGGATCGGCATGGAATTCCGCGCCCCGCCCGCCGAGATGGTGGTGCGCAATCG
>JAUQXD010001368.1 GCA_030834835.1 Thermoflexales bacterium
GCACGGCCGACCACATCGCAGACCGACTCGCCCTAGACTTGTTCCGCGAGGCCGCCGCCCAACCGCGAGCTTCGACCCTGAGTTTCTTGCACAGCGCGAGAGCAGGAGCGTGAACGTGTCGGTAATCATGCTACAGTGTCCCTTAAAAGGGGAGTTAGAGGGGGACGCGTACGCGGAGAGGGACCGTCATCCCTCACGCCGCAGTGCGAATCAGCTCAACGCCAGATCAGGGGCAGATAGAGGTCACGGCTAATCGATGCCCCGCTCCAGAAACCGCCGGACAGCACATAGCCTCCGCCGCTGAGGACAACCCCCGCATCCGATTGGCCCGCTGTGCCGATCAACTGATAGCCGCCTCCGGCGCTGCTGCCGCCCCCGCCATCGATGGTGCTCCAGGTCAGATCGTAGCCGCCGCCGGTTTGCGCGACGACCACGCCGGTCCCCAGGAGAGCGATCACGAGCAGCCCGATCGCGAGCAGCCCGATCAACCCCAATGCGTACAGGCGCGAATGATGTGTAAGGTGTTGTTTCATCGGGCGCCTACCGTCCAGTCACAAGCACCTGGAAGTCGTTGTCGGCCAGGGCGAAGTTGCCATTGTAGATATAGACGTTGAAGGTGTTGCCGGCCGCCACCTGATCAGTTACGGCGAAGCGCACATTGGCCGCGCCGACGGGGATAACGCCGCCTGGCCCGTCGATCTCGGGCGTCACGATCGGCACGAGGCTGAACCCGCTGGAGAGTGAACTGTCGAGGGTGAAACTATAGTAGCCGGTAGAGATCCTTGTGACTGACGCGACGTTGAAATTTGTGTCCAACCCGCCGGCGGCCGTGACGCGCGCCCAGGCGACGATGGCGTTGTCACGATAGCGCGTCCCGACCGGCACCACTTTGGCCCCGCCGGCATCATTGGCGATAAACTGGCCGTTGGCGGCGCGGATGGCGAACTGGTTATCAACCGTTGACGAGAAATCGGCGTTGATGCTATCGGCCCACACGAACGAGCCGGTGTTCACGGCTTTGGCCCGTCGCCCGGCCGCCATGCTATACGTCGCGGCGCTATTGTTCTGGCCGCCGGGCACTGTGGCGTAGGCGCCGGTTGCGCTATTGCCGTCGCCGCCGCCAATGGTCGCGCCGACGACCCCGGCGGTGACCGTATTGCTGATGGTGCCGCCGATAACGTTCGGGCCGGTGGGGTTCTGCTCGGTGCGCAGGCCGGGAAGTGCCAGCGCATAGGGTGCCGGGGTGAGCGGCTGGCGCGGGCTGAGTGTAATAAAGGCCGGATCGCCGGCGCACTTGACGTCTACTTGCAGCCAGCGTCCCAGACCGTTAAAGGCGTTGGCGCCGAATTGATTGGCATCGTTCAACGGCACGGTGAACAGGCCATTGCTGACGCTCACACCGGCCAGGCTGTGCGTCGCTCCAAGCTGTGTGCCGGCGCTGACCGCATCCCACAGGCTAAACTGAAAATCGCACACTCCAGTGACAAATCCACTCGCGTTTTTGAGTTGGCCCTGATAGGTGAAGCCGGTGCCAGTCAGCGCTTGAGGCGTTGCCGGACCTGCCTGGGCGATGGCATTCCCGGTCAGCAACGCCACGAGGATCGAGACGAGCAACAGATTGGTGACGCTGCGGCCGGATTCTAGGACAAAACGTGATCGCATGGGGTCTCCTTTTTCCCTTGTTGGTTACTCACGATGATTGACATACTGCGCTGGTGCGCCAGCAGAAGCCGAAAGTTGCGTGACGAAATAACAGTTCAGCCTGATTGCCAAACGCTATCAGGCATAGCCCTCCTTTATCGCGGCAAGTTTTAGGTTGGGTACCGGTAATGAGGCTGACAACAAGCTGGCTTTAGCTCAAGCAACGAACGCTGCCGGATGATAGCATATCTCTGGTTTACGGGTCAATTGACGATACTCGCTCATGGCCGCTCTCACGCAGTCGTAGTGGGCCGTGCCACCTCTCGTCAGTGCGCAGCCTCCCTTTGGGACTCGTTACTCGGCACTTATGGTAGAATCAGCCTCGAACTTATCAAGACCTGACAGGTGGCTCACAGCATCTCTTTCGACTCGATACTCTTGAGCCACCTGTCAGGTCTATGCCAGAACCTCGAACTTACACCGGAGCGTGTCCCCCATGGTTATCCGACTCGAAAACATCGCGCAGTACGTAGGGCAAAGCGTCATCATCGAAGGCTGGTTGTACGACAAGACCGACAAGGGCAAGTTGCAATTCTTGCAGGTGCGCGACGGCAGCGGCATCGCGCAGGCGGTGGTCTTCAAGAAGGATGTCTCGCCGGAGATGTTTGAGCAGGCCAAACATCTGACGCAAGAATCCAGCCTCGTCATCACCGGCACGGTGCGCGCCGACGAGCGCGCCCCTGGCATTCCCGGCGGCTTCGAGATCGGCGTGACCGATCTGAAGGTGATGCAGGTCGCGCAAGAATATCCCATTTCGCCCAAGGAACACGGCGTCGAGTTCCTGATCGACAATCGCCATTTGTGGCTGCGCTCCTCGCGGCAGTGGGCCATTCAGCGTGTGCGTTCCACGGCGATGCGCGCCATGCGCGCCTGGCTGGACGATCGCGGCCTGATGGAAGTGTCCACGCCCATCATCACGCCCTCGGCCGCCGAAGGCACGTCCAATCTGTTTGAAGTGGCTTATTTTGAGGATAAAGCGTATCTGGCGCAGACGGGGCAGTTGTACAACGAAGCCAACATCTTCGCCTTCAAGGGCGTGTACTGCTTCGGTCCGACCTTCCGTGCGGAGAAGAGCAAGACGCGCCGCCACCTGAC
>JAUQXD010001369.1 GCA_030834835.1 Thermoflexales bacterium
GTCTGTGACCACGCTCCGTGTTGGAGCGGAGGGCGGCTTATCGTTCAGAGGTTCCTTACCTTGGTCATGTGATTTAGATGCCGGAGTGCTAGCAGGGACGGGCTGAGCGTCGGGTGGGAGCGATGCGAAAAAAGCGGGCGGAATCGATTGCGGTTTGCTTGACATAGCTGTGCGACGCAGCGATTTTTGAATTTCTGGGATCGATGCCACGATTAGCGCCCCGACGACGACAATGTAAATCAGAAGCGTGAACGCGGATGGAATCGACGTACCCAACAAAGCGAGAAGAATTACCGTTGCCAACGCAAATAGCAGGATTTGGTTTTTGACGCCTTTGAGTATCTCACTTAAGGCCGACCAAGCGCCGGACTGTTTCGATTCATTGCTCATCAATTCCTCCTGTTCGAATATAACTGAAATGAACTGCCGTAATCGATCAGTCGCGTGCCCAACTGAGACGCTTGCAGCCTATCCACGATTGGGACCTATCGTTGCAAATGGCTGATGACAATAAGGTAACTTAAGGCGGATTGGCTTTATTCTATTATCTTTTCGGTAGACAAGCAAACTAGAGCCGTCTTTTCAGAAAACCATGCCTATCACGACAATACCTTGAGCAGAAACGATGTTCAAGGCAAAACCCAGAGTTACAATCTCAGTCCCAACTTTTCTTCCAGATCACTGAGACGTGCTTCAGTCTGGCGTTTGCTCTTGACCAGCTGCAAAGGAATGGCCGTGAACTCTACATACTCACTCATGCGCTCGTCCATGAGCAGCAAGTTCTCGCGGTAGTTCCTCATCATGCGATGCCAGGTTTCGATCTGTGCCCGATCGAGCCCGGCCTTGACCAACGGCACACTGGTCGTCCAACTTAGCGACTTGGGTTGCTTCTCGCCGCCTGCGTAGTAAGCCAGCGCAAAGTTATCCTCCAGGTTGCTCACCTTCACAATCGGGTGCTGTTTGTCGCTCGTGCGACCCGGCACCTGCCGCCCCAGCCACATCGTCGTATCCAGCACGCGCGCGTAGCCATCGTTCTCAAACGCGCCATAGCCAGCCAGCGCTTCAATGAGCGCGCCGGTAAAGGCGCTATATGGTTGGCCTGTATACGAGAGTTCGTCCTTGCGCGACGAAGCCAGGATTACACGCCCGCTACCCACGCTCAACTTAGCGGCTAGATCTGGCGGCGCTGGCGACTTGGCTACGGGCAACCCCTGGGCATCAGCCATGCCGCCGGCATGACAACAATCCAACAGCACCAGTAGCTTCTTGGCCGCAATCGCCTGCAGCCGCGCCGTGAAATCCTCGCCCGCAATGCACGTGCCCGCCAGATCGAGCATATCGTAGCCATGCGGCAACAGATAATAGCGCGATATCTCATAGCCGTGACCGGAGAAGAACACCAGCGCAGTCGCCGCCGGATCAGCCACAGTCCGATCGGCCAGCCACGTCAGCGCGTCGAGGATGGCGGTGCGCGACGCTTTCGCATCAGTCAGCACCTTCACTTGATCGGGCGGATAAGCACACCGATCGGGATCGCGCAATACCTCGGCCAATCCGTCGGCGTCGCGCACCGTCCCAGGCAGATCGCCGCCCGCGCCTACCACCACTGCATAGCCATGTTCAAACGCTGCGCCCATCGTCTTCTCTCCTGTAGAACGATTACGTGATCGAGGTCTTGAAGCCCCACGTTTTTACCAACTGTGCCATGCCGCTGGTCGTGGCATTCGCGCCTAGCCCCCAGATCAGCAGCGACGGATAATCAAACAGATTCGCACCAAACGTTGCGCTATTCGCCCATAGATTCTGCAAGCCCACCAGCGATAACAATCCAACCGATAACGCCGTGATCACAAATTCAAAACTTGACCAGCGCAGCCACGGATTGGTGATGATGCGCCACACGACTTGCGTCACCGATTTGACGCGCGCCCATACAGCTGCACCGAACCTGCGCAGCGACACCTGGATTCGTTGCACGATCGGAGTCGATGCACCTGATAGATCTTCGCCCAGATCACCTACCGTCGTCAAGGCCGACAGTCCCGGCAGCGCCGTCAATGACGACATCAACTGATCCAGCCAGCCTCCACCAACTGCCCGATCCGGTGACAATGCGCCTGGCGATTTGGGTGTCATCTCGCGTGCTGCCTCGCTCGCCGTTGCCAGTTGCAATCGAACGGGCTTGATGGGCGCCGGTGGCGGCGTCGGGCTGCTGATCGTTGTCCCTTGCGCCGTGCTCCACAGGCGATACAACTCGGCCAGCGTCCTATCCCCCAGTAAATCCTGATCGAATTCGTCGCGCGTACCGGCCGCGTAGTTGGTTGTGATCACCCACGTTTCGATTTCGCGCGCCTTCGTGATTGCCGCCGTCCACGGATCGGCTGGCGACTGGACCGCATGCGCGGCTTCAAACATCGGTCGCAGCACAAACCGATAGAACCACGCCGCCCGCCAGACCTTGTACGTCAACAGGCTGGCCCGCTCAAAATTCGCCCGCGCCTTGATGTGGTTCTTCGCTTCTTCCAGGATCGCGGCCAACTTAGACTTCACCGCCGGCCACTGCGGATCGAAGCCGTCCGCGCCGTCACTGCTGTTCAACCACTTGTACACGTCATCCAGGCAGGCATCGTAATAGAACTGCGGATAGGCAGCATAGGCCACAAGCAAATCGTTACCCAACGTGGTGAGATCGGTCTCCAGCGCGGTGAGGTCCGCGCCCGATCGGGCCGCCTTCAACCGATCGGTCAGGGCCGCGAACCGCTTCAAGCAATCGGCAGCCGGAGCCGCCTCCAACGTCGCCACAACGGCGCTGAACTGCGGCGTGAACTGTTTGACGCGCTCGATCAGCGCATCGAATTTGAGCCAATCGGCCAACGCATCATCGACGGCTTTCGTCAACGAATCGCCGTCGGCATAGGTGTGACGCTTCGCATCGATATCGGCCAATCGATCGCGCATCGCGCCAAAGAATGCATACTCAGTCGTCGCTCCGTAAGCCTTGATCCACGCCACGATACGCGCGCGCTGTGCCTCAAGCACCAGGTGGTGATTAGCCCAGATGGTTGAGTAGCCGCGCACGGTTTTCAACACGTCAGTCACTTTGGCTTGATTGCCGGGCCAGTCGTCTTCGACCAGTTGACGCGCAGTGTCCAACTGTTTCGCTGCGGTCTCGCCGTAAAAAGCGTAGTAGGCTGAAGCCCGGTTGTCCTGCAGCATGCGCTTCCGAAAGTCGATCATCACCAGCTGCTTATCGTGATCACGATAGGCGCCCCCATACCAGGTGAGATAAAAGCCCAACACGACGCCGATCAACAGCACGAACAACGGCCCGGCCAGCGGATCTTTAATGGTGATCTCCAGTGGCACATACGTGGTCGCCAGGTTATCGCCGCTGATCTGCAGCGTACCGGTGTAACTGCCCGGCTCGGCTGACACCAGCGCCAACGGCAGCACTGTCGATCGGGTCTGAGCACGTGGAATGGTGATGGGCACGCCGGGCAACACCACTGCATCGGGCAAGGTGCGATTGTGCGCCGGATCGACCAGGCCGCCCGCAGTCAACGTCACATTACGGGCGGCGTTGACATTGCCGGTCTCGCGCAGATAGATCGTGGGCGTCAAGTACTCGCCGGCCTGCACTGCCAGCTGCACCTTGTCGGTGAAACTGAGCGCCACACTGGCCTGCGGATCAGCCGCCAGCCTCAGCGTCAGCGTCGCGATGCCGCGCGCCTTGATGGCGCTGTCGCCGTAATAGGTGATCAACAGAGTACCGGAATAGGTTCCCGCACTGACAGGCGACACGCTAATCGAAAACGGCGTGGGCGCATCGCCCATGTCCAACACGGCCGCGCCTGGCTGAACCGTGACCGCCGTCGCCGTGACCAGGGACGTGGCATCAGCGCTGGTCAACAGGCCCGGCGTAAACGCCAGTTTCGTGATCGAAGTTGCTGCGGCCCACAGGCTGAAGCTACCCCGATACACGCCGGCTTCATCGGCGATCAGAATCGCCGCGCGCGTATCGATGTTGAGGACCGGGCTTGGCGCCGTCAACTCAAACTCGATGAGCGTCGCCGACTGCCCCACGCCCTCACCCGTCATCACCGTGGCCGTGCCGCGATAGACACCGGGCAGTGCCGGCTTGGGGGCGACGATTAAATACTGGCGCAGTTCACCTGGCCCCAGTGTGAGCGGCCCAGCCGGCGTGATGGTGATCTCAGCGGCATCGACGACGGGTGCGATCATGCCGATCGGGCTGAGTTCGGTCACGTTCAACCAGCGCACATTCGTCACGGGCTGGCTGGTGGTGACGGGCGCGGCAATCGTCAAGCGGCCGCGATAGTGTGTGCTGTCGGCCGACAGGCGCAGCTGCACCACCCGATCGGCCGGCTCAAAGTTGAGCCGAGTCGGCACAGGCGCGCCCGGCGGCAGGACCGCTGTGATCTCGGCGGTGGTAGTCACTTGCAAGAGCGGACTCAACTGTTCAAGCGCTCGAACGGGGCCAACGGTCGATGACGTACTGGCCGCAGCCAGCGTCCCTGGCACGAGCATGATCCAACCCGCGGCGGCGATCAACACGACGACAATACTTCGACGCATGTTCGGCCTCCTGATTGAGCGCGATGCGCAGTGACGGCCCGTTAAGTCCTAGCAGTGAGTTGCTGCTCCAATTCCACAATCCGTTCTTTCAAGCGGCGCTGTTGCTTGATCAGTTGGAGATCAACTGCGGCACCCATGACGTACTCGCTGATGCGTTCTTCAATCAGCAACAAGTTCTCATGCGCTTCAGCTAATTGCCGTCGCAACGATTCGGCCTCACGCTCGTCATCGTCGCGTCTGGCCGCCTGACTTCTGCGCGGTGCGTTCGAGTGCTCGCTCCCAATGTTGACGGTTGCCCCCGCCCCGGCATGAATGATGTGCCCGCCGGCCGATACGATCTTATCGCGCCCGGTCACATCGCCGCCGACGTCGGTCTTACCGCTGTTAATGTTCACCCCGCCGCTGCGAGACGAATCGCCTGGTTCTTCTGGCATAGTCAATTCCTTCAATTCGTTAATCAATATATCAAAGTCAATCGCCAACTGCGGCACGTCTGCCGGCCCATCACCAATCGCGAATACATTCGCGGCACCCAGTGCGGGTTGAATCACGCGCCACCACGCTTGAAAATCGACGTTGGCGGGATCCGCGCCCACGATCAACACCACACCCTCTTGTGCAATGCGCCGCGCCTCATCGATCAGATAGCGTTTGTCGGCGTCGCTCAGCAAGTCACGCACACCTTCACGACTGAGGACGACGCCCGCGCGCGAAGCCAGATCACCGCCGAGCTTGAGCAAGTTGTGCCCGCCCGTGGCGCGCACATCGCCCCGCGTCTTGACCACGCGCAGCGCCACGCCCGCCGATTTGAAGGCTTGCTCGATACGCCCCGTTGGATCGAGGCCGAGGATTGTCACGGGCGGCAGATCGCTCAGCGGGGTGGTAATCGCGGGTAAATTCTTCGCCTGTTCGATCAGTTGATTGATTGCCAGGGCGCGATTGGCCGGTTCGCGCTCGCTCAACGACAGCGGCACGGCCGCCCAGATCACGAGCAACTGCTGGTGTTGCAGGGCATTTTGCAGTTCAACAGGTAGAGTCGTCATAGGCCATCCGTCTTCAGTGATCGGGCCAGAATTTTTCGGGGCGCTACCGCGCCCATCTCACTTTTTGCTGCGCGCTGCCCGGCTAACTTTTTCATCATCGTCAACGCTTCACTCTTTGGCTTTTTGCCTTTACCCGGTCGGAAGGACAAGGGTTACAAGGAGAGGGTTCTGGCAAGTCGAAATCCCCAGTCGATGCCCCAGTTCCTGGGACTGCCCCAGTTACGATAGCCGCACCGGCCGACATTCGCACCGTTATCATTGGCCCAACTCCCGCCGCGCAACACACGATACTCGCCCTTCTTCGAACCTGTCGGGTTTTTGGCTTCTCCCTTTTTATATGATCCATACCAATCCACGCACCATTCCCACACATTGCCCGCCAAGTCTTCGAGGCCGGTGGCCGTCGCCCCTTTCGGAAAGATGCCCACCGGCGAGGTCGCGTCCAGTCCGGCTTCCTGGGTATTGCAGTAGTCAGGCTGCCAATCAGTGCCCCAAGGATACCGCACGCCCTCCACTGTCTGCGACGGGGGAGGGGCATAGACTCCGGATGCTTCTGCCGGAGCGGGGGTGGGGGTTTGCGCGGCTTTCTCCCACTCGGCCTCGGTAGGCAAACGATACACATGCCCATCATTCAACGTCGCCGTGAGCCAGGTGGCATAGGCCGCGGCTTCATACCAGTTGACGCCGACCACAGGTTGCAAGGGATTGCTGAAGCGCGCATCGTCCCAATAGTGCGGCAAGTCGTACCATTTATCATCAATCCAGTTTTGGACTTTGCCCTCTTTCCAGTAATTGTCCTTGATCGCTGCCGCCCACCACTCGGGATTGGCGTAACCGCCCGCGTCGATGAAACGCGCGTACATCGCATTCGTCACGGGGAAACGCGCCAATTCAAACGTATCCAAATAGACCCGATGACGCGGTCGTT
>JAUQXD010001370.1 GCA_030834835.1 Thermoflexales bacterium
AATCGTCTGCAATCGATGGGCCTGATCAAAGATCCCG
Organism: Thermoflexales bacterium; assembly: GCA_030834835.1. GTDB lineage: Bacteria > Chloroflexota > Anaerolineae > Fen-1058 > Fen-1058 > JAGOBP01. Next base: position 38 of record JAUQXD010001370.1, read on the forward strand.
ATCTGTTCAAGCGCTATCTGCAATACAACGGCCTGGATGCGGGCATCGAAGCCGGCGATTTTACCCTGACCAAAGCCATGAATGTACAGCAGTTGGCGCAGGCGCTGCAAGAGGGCCGCATCGCCGAAGTGCAAGTGCGCATTCCGCAGGCGCGCCGCATCGAAGAACTGGCCGATATCCTGGCCGCGCAGGTACCGATCAGCGCCACGGAGTTTCTGGCGTTGATGCAAAATGCCGATCAATGGAAAACGCAGTTCACCTTCTTGAATGATCTGCCCGCGGGCGCGACGCTGGAAGGCTACGTCTTCCCCGATACCTATGGCATCGCCAAAGACAAAGTGACTGCACGCGAGATCATCGCCACGGCGCTGCGCAATTTCGACAGGCAAGTCACGCCGCAGATGCGAGCCGATTTGCAATCGCAAGGCCGCACGCTGTTCGACGCGATCCGGCTGGCGTCTATTGTCGAACGGGAAGCCGCCGTCGAAGCTGAGCGGCCCACCATCGCGGGCGTTTATTTCAATCGCCTGACCGACGGCATGGCGCTGGACGCCGATCCCACGGTGCAGTACGCGCTGGGCAACACGCGCGATCCGAAGACGTGGTGGCCGCAGATCACGCAAGACGATTATCAGGGCGTGGATTCGCCGTACAACCTGTATCGCAATCCCGGCCTGACCCCCGGCCCGATCGACAACCCCGCGTTGGCGTCGATTAAGGCCGCCGTCAATCCTGAGAAGCACGATTTCTATTACTTCCGCGCTTCGTGTTCGCAGGACGGCACGCACATGTTTGCGCGGACGCTGGACGAGCAGATCGCCAACGAATGCAACTGAACGCTCAGATCAGGTAGAATTCGGTTACGACAAGGAGGCTAAAATGTCTGTTGCATCCACTGTGCTGACCGAAATCGCAGAGGCCGCCGCTGCTTTGCCTATCACTCGCCAGACCGAAGTGCTTGACTTTGTGCTGTTCCTCAGGCAGCGTGAGGTTGAAGCAAGTTGGGACGCGATCTCTGATCAAAAAGCAGCCGAATACCGGGCTGAATTTGCTGCTGAAGATCGTTTGCTGGCTGAACGGGCAACCGCGCACTATCAGAGCCAACTTCAACATGAGGATGAAGCCTGATGCGAGGCGAGGTCTGGTTAGTTGATCTCAATCCGTCACGCGGTTCTGAGCAGGCGGGTATTCGTCCGGCAATCGTGGTTCAGCGCGAATCTTTGGAGCGCTTCACCGTCACGACGCTGATCATTCCATTAACCACGAACTTGCGACGCATGAAAGTGCCAGGCTGTGTTTTGGTACCGGTGGGCGAAGGTGGTTTGACCCAGGATTCGGTGGCGCTGTGCTATCAACTGGCAGTTGTTGATCGTCAGCGCCTGATCCGGCGACTCGGCCAACTGCCGGCGAGCCGGTTGTCCGAAATCGACCGGGCGTTGAAGTACACTTTGGACCTGGGCTGATGTTGCGTGAAGAGATGCGCCCGCATACAAAGCATGAAAGACTGACACTAAGACGGAGAGGACCATTTCTCTCCGTCTTGCTATCTCTCTGTCTCTCCCTCGTTTTAACCGCCTGCGCTTCAACCCAACCCGTCATCAAGATCGGTCTGGTTGCGCCATTTGAGGGACGCTTTCGCGCCATCGGCTATGAGGCGATCTATGCAGCGCGGCTGGCGATTCGCGAGATCAATGCACGGGGCGGTGTGAACGGCTATCGCATCGAGTTGGTGGCGCTGGATGATCGCGGCGAGGCTGAGCGCGCGATCGATGCTGCGCGGCAGTTGATCATTGATCCGCAGGTGGTAGTCGTGATAGGGCATTATCGGCCCACAACGACGGCGGCGGCCTTGAATGAATATTGCGCGGGAAGTTTACCTGCAGTGGCGCTTGAAACGACTGGCATCCACGATACGTGTCAGGGCGGGGCACTGTTCATCGGTCGCGCCGAAGCTGATCGGTGGTTGGATGATCGACTCACGTTTGTCGGCAACGTGCCTGATCCAAATTCATTATCGTCAGCGGCGGAGTTTGTGACCAGATACAATGCCTTGCCCATCGATGGGACACGCGCGGGGCCGATCGCGCTGCAAACCTACGATGTGATGTATCTGATCTTTGATGCGTTTCAACGGGTAGAGAAGATCGATCGGGTAAGCATAACTGTCGCGTTAGCGAACAGCCAATTCGCTGGCTCAGGCAACAAATACGCCTTCGATCAATCTGGTAACTTGATCGAAGGCCGCACGTATGTGTATGAATATAACGCAGATGGTCGCCCGCAGTTGATTACGCCTTAGGCGTTTCGCGCCGCGTCAACCACGCATAAGCGGCCACTGTGCCGATGAGAAACAATGCCCCGGCGATAACAAACACGTTCATGGTCGATCCTCCCGTAAGTCCAGCGTCATAAATTCTTCGTCGTAGTACTGCCCGTCGATGCACAGGGCGCGGGCTTCGCGCCCGTACACCACAAAATCCAGTGACTCATACAATTGCCGCGCCGCCGTTTGCGTCACCATGACGCCGAGCAGTAATCGCTCAACGCCCTCGATATCACGCGCGCGGCGAATGGCGTCGCGCATCAGGGCGCGGCCCAGGCCCTGGCCGCGTGCTTCCGGCGCGACATACAGACTGATGATGCTGCCCTTGTGTCGCTGCTTCAAGGCAGTCTCGCGATAGAAGCCGACCAGCCCCACCAATTTGCGGTCTTGAAACGCGCCCAGCATAAAACTCTCGACGAGGTCGCTGCGAAAACGCGCGGCGATCTTATCCAGCGTTTGATGGCTGAATTCCTCGGTCGAACTGGTAAACGCCGTCGGTTCTTCCTGCAACGCCCGCAAGCGGATGTCGCGAAAGGCGGCCGCGTCGGCGGGCGTCAGCAATCGAAGTTCGAGCATGCTTAGCTCACAACACCATAGAACAGGGGCAGGGGCTTCACCGGCTCGACGCTGAACTGGATGGCGTTTCGCAAGCGCTCTTCAGCGGCGAGGGCCTTAGCCTGATCGTTGGCGTGGATGGTAAACAACGGTTGTCCGCGCTCGATCGACTGGCCGACCTTCACGTGCAAGATAATGCCCACGGCGTAATCGATGGGATCATCTTTTTGCGCGCGGCCTGCGCCCAGATCGACCGAGGTCAGGCCGACTTCGAGCGCGTTGATCGATCGGATGTAGGCGGATTGATCGCTGTTGACTTCGCGCACGATGCTGGCTTGCGGCAAACGAGCGGTGTCTTCGATTATGGATCGATCGCCGCCCTGAGCCACGATCCATTCCACAAATTTGTCCCACGCCCGACCGCTCTTCAACAGTTCTTCGGCCAATCCTCGACCGGCTTCCACGCTAGCGGCGCGTTCGCCCAGGTACAGCATGTGCGAGGCGATCACGAGGCTGTGTTCGGTGAGGTCGGCCGGGCCGTGGCCGTGCAGCGTATCGATGGCTTCTGTCACTTCCAGCGCATTGCCGATGGCATAGCCCAGCGGCTGATCCATATCGCCGATGAGGGCCGTGACTTTGCGCTTCAACTCGTGCCCGATGCCCACCATTGTCTCGGCGAGCCGTCGGGCATCATCGGGCGTCTTCATAAACGCGCCGGAGCCGCACTTCACATCCAGCACGATGGCATCCGCCCCCGCCGCGATCTTCTTGCTCATGATACTCGACGCGATCAAGGGCAAGCTGGGCACCGTGCCGGTGACATCGCGCAGGGCGTAGAGTTTGCCATCGGCGGGGGCCAGGTCTTTCGATTGGCCGACGAGCACAATGCCGTGCGTCTTCAACTGCGCGCGAAATTCGTCTTCGCTCAAGTTGACGCGGAAGCCTGCGATCGATTCGAGTTTATCGATCGTGCCGCCGCTGAACGACAGGCCGCGCCCCGACATCTTGCCGACATGCAAGCCGGAGGCGGCCACCAGCGGCGCGACGATCAGGCTGACTTTGTCGCCCACGCCGCCGCTGGAGTGTTTGTCCACGACGATGGGTGCGATATCGTGCAGGTCCAGCATCTCGCCGGAATGGGCCATGGCCAAAGTCAGATCAGCGGTCTCGCGGCGCGTCATACCGCGAAAGAACACCGTCATCAGCCAGGCTGCGGCCTGATAGTCGGGGATATCGCCGCGCGTGTAGCCTTCCACGAAGAATCGAATTTCATCGGTGGTCAGTTCTCCGCCGTCGCGTTTCTTTTCGATCAGATCGGGGATACGCATAAATCAATCCTTGTTACGGATGTAAGGGTCGGCCGCCCTTAGGCATGCGGCGCGGTGCCTGGGCCGTGACCGTCAGCGGGCGGATGATGTTGGGCCGGGGCGCGTCGAGGTACGTGTCCATGGCGATGCGGCCCGCGTCGATCATGGCCTGCATCCTGGTGAAGTCAAACAGATCGAGATCAGGGAAGGCGGTGATGTTGACGTGATGCAAGGTCGCCCCAGACCTGGCGACATCGCGCAGATCGTCCAGCAGTTGTTCGCGCAGCGACGTGACCAGCGTCTGCATAGCGATGGGCAACACGCCGCGCACTGCTTCGCTCCTGGCGGTAGGCGGCTCCAGATCGACGACGTAGAGTTCGGTCGCGCCGCGCTGCAGCGCCACCTCGATCGGCACGACGGCCGTCACACCGCCATCGGACAGTTGAAAACCGTCGATCTCGACAGGCGGCAGGACGATCGGAAATGATGCGCTGGCCACCACCGGATCGATCAGCGGCGTGTCGGGTTCATCGCCAAAGATGATCGTCTGGGCCGAAATCAGATCGGCGGTCACGGCATAGAACGGAATCTTTAGATGGCTAAACAGCGGTGTATCGGCCGCCAGACAGCGATTCACCAGATTGCGCAATCCGCCGCCATCCATCAGGCTGTCCCGGCCAGTCAAGAAGCGGAAGGCCATCGTCAATTGATTGCCGGGGAAGGCTTCTTCGCGCCTGGTGGTCAGCCAGATTTGCGCCAGTTGTTGCAGACTGGCTGTGTCGGGATGACCGGCATAATATGCGCCGTTCAGCGCGCCCGCTGACGTGCCGACGACCAGATCGGCTCTAATGTTGTGAGCCGCCAGCGATTGCAGTGCGCCAACTTCCAGTGCACCTCGATTGGCCCCGCCGCTCAACACAAATGCGATCTTGCCCATGTTTTGCCTCCGTGGAAGTCAAACTACTGGACTTCCTGCATCACTTCAAAATGACAGATGACAGGTGATCAAGCCCAGCCGCGATGCTTGAACCAGTACCACATGATCAGCGGCAGGCCGACCATCAACGTGAGGGCGATGATGAACAGGCCGAGGCCACTGAAGGGCGCGGGCACTTCGTAGGTCGCGCCGAAGAAATTCATGCCAAAGAAACCGGTCAGGAACGTCAGCGGCAGGCCCAGCACGGTGACGATGGTCAGCACCTTCATCACTTCATTCAGCCGGTTGGACACGACCGATAGATACATGTCCAGCGTGCCGCTAACCAGATCGCGCAGGGATTCGTTAATGTCGTACAGCCGCACCAGTTGATCGTACGCGCCCCGAAAATAGACCCGCTCGGTGTCTTCGATAGGGGCGTAATCGTCACGGGCCAGCCGGTTCAGCACTTCACGCTGCGGCGACAGGATGCGGCGCAAATGGATGACGGCGCGTTTGAGCGTGAAGATGCGGCTGAGTGTGCCGGAGGTGGGCCGATCGAAGACTTCTTCTTCCACCCGATCGATCTCCTCGTCCAGCGCATCCACGCACGGCAAAAAGTCCGACACCAATCCGTCGGCGATTTCGTACATCAGATAATCGGGGCCGCGCAGCAGGTGGCGCTCGTCGCGCAGACAGGCGCGCCGCATCCGCTCGATGGCGCGCACCGGCTCGACGTGGTGGGTCACCAGATAATTCTTGCCTATGAAGAAGTCAACCTCGTGCGTGTCGACGTCCAGCAGGTTGACGTCAAAATCGACGGCGTGCAACACCACATACAGATACTCGCCCCAATCGTTGAGTTTGGGTGAATGTGAATCGAGCAGGGCATCTTCGATCGCCAGCGAGTGGAATTTGAAGATTTCAGTCAGGATGGGGTGATACGCGCCGGGGTCTTCGCCGTCGAGATCGGCCCAGATCAACGTCTGTGGATCGCTCAATGCTGCGGCCAGTTGATCGGGCGCGAGCTCGACCATCAGGCCGCCGGTAGAGGGACGATAGAGCAGATGGATCATGGTCGGACACTCACCACTTATAGAGTCAGGCAGTCATTATACACTGACGCAACAGCGAAGTCGAAACGTGATAACACGCTGCTTTCAAGAGCGGCCGGCAAAACAAAAACCCTCTGCTGAGGGCAGAGGGTTTCAGGATATTTGCCGGGCGCTATTTGACGATGAGTTTGCCCACCATGCCGGCTTCTTTGTGACCGGGCAGGTTGCAGTCCACTTGATACTCGCCGGCGGCCGTGGGCGTAAAGTCGAGTGTGGCCGACGCGCCAACTTTCACTTCGGTCTTGGCCAGTTCCTGCGAGCCATCGGCGTTGAGGATCACAAAGTTGTGATCGACGGTGCCTTTGTTATTGATCTTGAACGTGATCTTCTGGCCCACGGTCCCCGAAAACGTCGTGGGGTTGAACGCAAATTCGGTGGCATCCACATTGACGGTCTTGCCCGCGGCCGGCTGCGGCGCGCTCCCGCCGCCCCCACCGCAGGCCGCTAAAGCGACGGCCAGGCTAACGACAACCAACAACGACAGACGACTGAACTTCATGATCGAATCCTCCCAGACTGATATGTGATGTTTGTAACAACTGGAAAAATTATACCATATCAGAACCGCCTGACTTCAAGTGAAGTCAGGCGGTTGGGAAGTTAGTCGTTTTCGTTGCTGTTGTGATTGTCGTTCTCGTTATCGTTGTGATTCTCGTTGTCGCCGTTGTCGTTGTGGTTGTCGTTCTCGTTATCGTTGTGATTCTCGTTGTCGTTGCTGTTGTCGTTCTGTCCGTCATCGCCGGCACCGCCGCCATCGTCGGTGATCAACTCGATCCGGGTGGCGAGCAAGCGGCCGTTGGCATCGCGCAGCGCCTGCACGTTGACGCGCTGACCCACGCCGATGTTGCCCTTGAAGACGGTGTTGGCATCGATCGCAACGGTCACCCCATCGATGATCCAGCTGTCGGCGGTCTGGCTGTTGACTGAGCCGGTAAATTCGATGCTGACTGGCCGGGGCGTCGGTGCGGGCGTCGCCGTGGGCGGCGGCTCACGCGTCGGGCGCGGTTCGGTCGGCTCCGGTGTCACGATCGGGTCGGGCGTGGCCGTGGGTGCAGGCGTTTCAGTCGGCGTGGGCGTCGATGTCGGCAATTCGGGCGTTGGTTCGGCCTGTTGATCAAGCGTGATCGACAGGGCGCGCAGTCCAGCGCGGCCGGTCAACCCGCGCACGTCAGCCAGCCGATCGATCTCTGGCTGCCCGCTGATCTGCGTGTTGGCGTCAATACGCACGACCAGCCCGCCGACCACCCACGCGTCGGGC
>JAUQXD010001371.1 GCA_030834835.1 Thermoflexales bacterium
GCACGGCCGACCACATCGCAGACCGACTCGCCCTAGACTTGTTCCGCGAGGCCGCCGCCCAACCGCGAGCTTCGACCCTGAGTTTCTTGCACAGCGCGAGAGCAGGAGCGTGAACGTGTCGGTAATCATGCTACAGTGTCAAAAAATTGGCCTATAATGTCATTCGCACTGTGTCGTTGGAAAAAGCAATGAAGCCCACTATCGAACCTCAATCCTCAAAAGTCTCTCAATCCACCATTCTGCTGCGCTGCTTTAGCTATCTGCGCCCGCATTGGAAATTCGTCACGGGCGTCTACCTCACCATGGTGCTGATCGACCTGATTACGATGGTGAATCCGCAGTTGATTCGCTGGACAATCGATCGGGGCATTGGCACAGCCGATGATTCATTATTGACCCTGGCAGTTGGGGGACTGTTGGCGCTGATCGTTGTTAAGGGCGTGCTCACCTATTACGAGGGCCTGTGGACCGAGATCGCTTCGCAAAGCGTCGCGTATGACTTGCGCAACGCCCTGCAGCGCAAGATTACCGAGTTGTCTTTTTCTTTTCACGACCAGGCGGAAGCCGGCGATCTGTTATCGCGCGCCATTCAAGACGTGGAGCGGATTCGCTTTTTGACCGGCCGGGCCATCTTCCGCATCATCGAGAGCACCTTCCTGATGGTGCTGACGGCTGTGATGATGATCTGGATGAACCCGCAGCTGGGCCTATTGGCGGTGGCGTCCATGCCGCTGCTGATCGTCCGGTCGGTTACCTTCGGCCGAATCTTTCGCCCGCTGTCCCTGCAGATCCAAAAACAACTCGCCGTCTTGACCACCCGCGTTGAGCAGAATCTGCGCGGCGTGCGTGTCGTCAAGACCTTTGCCCAGGAAGCGGCCGAGATCGAGCGCTTCGCCAGTGAGAACCAGAAATGGTACGACCTGTCGGCGCGCTCGGCCAGCCTGCAAGCCAACAACCTGCCGCTGCTAAATTTGATCGCCAATATCAGCAGCGTGGTCATCTTGTTGTATGGCGGCACGCTCGTCATCAATCACGCCCTGACGCTGGGCGAACTGGTGGCTTTCACCACATACGTGGCGCAGATCGTAACGCCGGTGCGGTATCTGGGCATGGTGTTACCGGCCATCACCATCGCCGGATCGTCGGCCGAACGCGTGTTTGAAATTCTGGATACTGCTCCGCTGGTGGCGGATGCACCCGATGTCCCAGACCTGATGCTGGAACGTGGCGAGGTCGTGTTCGACAACGTGTCCTTTGCCTACGGGCGGCAAGCGGGAGTGCTAAAGGACATCAGTTTTGTTGCCCAACCGCGACAGGTCATCGCGCTGCTGGGCGCGACGGGGTCGGGCAAGACCAGCGTGGTCAACCTGATCCCGCGCTTCTACGATCCCACGACGGGACGCATCACCATCGATGGGACCGACATTCGCTCAGTGAGTTTGAATTCGCTGCGCAGCCAGATCGGCATGGTCTTGCAGGAGACGACGCTCTTCGCGGCATCGATTCGCGAGAACATCGCGTTTGGCAAACCCGCGGCCACTCAAGCGGAAATCGAAGCGGCAGCCAAAGATGCTCAAGCGCACGAGTTCATCATGCAGTTGCCCGACAGCTATGAGACGGAAGTCGGCGAGCGCGGCCGGACACTGTCTGGCGGACAAAAACAGCGCCTGGCCATTGCCCGCGCCCTGCTGACTGATCCGCGCATTTTGATCCTCGACGATGCCACATCGAGCGTCGACAGTGAAACGGAGCACCTGATTCAGGTGGCGCTCGATCGGGTGATGCAGGGTCGCACGACGTTTGTGATCGCGCACCGATTGAGCACCGTCCATTCTGCGGATCTGATCCTGGTGTTGGACAGGGGCCGCATCGTGGCGCGCGGCCGGCACGCGGACTTGCTGCAATCGTCGCCGTTGTATGCCAGCATTTACCATCAGCAACTCAAGCCCGGCCACGCCAGTCTGAAGCACAAGGATCAATGAATGGGCTTTGGCATCGGAGTATCCAGTTCAGGCATGGGGCCGCGCGGCGCGATGGAGACCTTCGCGGAGGGCGATGGATCACGCGGGCAGGTCTTCAATCAGCGGGTGGTGCGGCGCATGCTGGTCTATCTGCGCCCCTACACCAGACTGATGGCGCTGGCGTTCGTGGCCATGCTGGCGGATTCGGCCCTGACGTTGCTGGCCCCCTATTTGTTGAAACTCACGGTCGATACTTATATTGCTCAGGGTGATCAGGCGGGCCTGGTCCAGATTTCGATCTGGACTGCCGCCACCTTTATCGGCTTGTATATCGCCACTCGCACCGAGCAGTATTTGCTCTCACTGGTGGGGCAGCGTATGCTGGCCAATATCCGCCGCGACCTGTTCGATCATCTTCAGGAATTATCGCTGAGTTATCACGATACAC
>JAUQXD010001372.1 GCA_030834835.1 Thermoflexales bacterium
GGAAGGAGTCGAAGGAGCCTCTCAGCACCTTCACGCGAAATAACGTAACCAGACAGATTCCAGAGCCCACGAGCTGGGCGAAACACATTACTTGAAAGGAATGTCTTCGGCGTGCCGTGTTTCACCTCCGTGTAGGACAAATAGAGAATGTCAAAGTTACTTTTACTGTCGCCTTCGGCCTCGATTTCCCCCCACGCCTGGTCCAGATGTCGAACAAACCGAGGTCGAAACCACACATCGTCCTCAAGGACGAGTACATACTCATAATTGCCCGCAGCGACCTTTCGCCAAATGTCGATGTGAGAGCGAGCAACTGCAATCTCAGGTCGGCTCATTTGGATTTGTGAATTGAGTTCTAGCTGGGTGGGAAGTGTCAGCGGCTGGGGTTCTACGAAGAGCTGCTCTCCGAGTGTATAAATCGGATCGATGTCGGCGTCTTTCAATGGTTCCTGAATGAAGTCTTTAGCATCGACGGCGGCATAACGCTCAGTAAGATTTCGGAGTTCGGCTCCTGACCAATCCAATACGTGTCTTAGCTCCAGCTCCATCTCCGCCCAACGAGCCGGTTGACGACTTAGATTGATGACATAGATGCGCTCTATTCTCGGCTGCTCTTTGGTATTCAAAGGCCCGAATGCCTGAGATCTTTTCTTTGGCAGCAACCTCCGAAATTTTATCGCCATGCGAAACAAGAACTTCGAAGGTGCCTTCCAAGGATTGGCGAGATTCATTCATTCTCCTCTACATGTTCCTGGCATATCATACTTGATAGCATAGACAGTTCGAAAGCCTCCAGTTCCTTGGGTCGTTCCTATAGCTTAGATCCCACCTGTTTTTGGCGATGTTTTGCCAATCGCGCAGGACAAGAAGGGTCTGTTCGATCTCGCCGCTCTCAGTTGCAGCGTCAAATATCGATTTGGTAAGATTCCCGGGGCCAGTCGTCGATTGGATTTCTGGCAGGCCGTTCGTTACATCTCTCTCAAGGGATAGAGTGGCTTGAGCGAGCGCGCGATCTATCAGAGGGTGCCCGCTGCCAGCAATAAGCGGGTTATTGTTAAAGTAGAAGATCCAGCTCTCGGTGTTTGCACCTGGCTTAGTAAAAAGCGATGGTGACACCATCATATTCGTCGCTATGTCATAACACAGGGGTTGAACTTTTAACCTACCATCGTTGAAGAGGTGTTGGATCTGAGCCCCATCGTACACATCATCAGCATCTACGTAGCAGCCACCCTCCACGAAGATATAGCAAAGTCGAAAGTAGTCTGACTGCATTGCCGGGTGATAGCACTTGTCGTATGCATGTTTGTGCCGTAGGCCCAGTCTTCGACGAATAAATTCTCTTGCTTGGTGCTTGTCGAAAAGGAGTCTCTCAAATCCCTGCTCCTCTGTCTTTCTCCATGTTTCGATGCACTCGCCCACATCTCCAGGTAGTCGATCCAGATCGTCCCAAAACTGCACAATCCTCTTCGGAAGGTTTTTGGAGAGTAAGGAGGATGCGACAGCGGAGCCGCTGGGTCGTTGTACAAGCCCCCGAACTAAACTTGAGCGCGCGCGGTGGCTTTCTTCTGTCGGATTATCTGTATTCATGAATTACCTGTCACTACGATTGGCGCATCAGGACGGAAATAAAAGATCCCTTGTACATCGAATCCATTCACCTTCGGTAAGACCGTCAACACACTGGTGCGTGCGCGCAAGCGCCAGGCCCGAGCTGCACGCTGTGCGTTGGTCCCCGTTCCGCTTTGCCGAACCACTCCAGATCAGGAGGCCACAGCTCACACCGACAACGTGTTCTTCGCTTTGAAACAGCAGCCAGTGAAGCGCAAGTATCCATCGACGCAGGCGCAGTGGCGGGTGGGGGCCAGCGAAGCAAGTAGTGGAATCATCTCGGACACTATGTTGAACCTCATTTCCAGTGTACTGTGAATGGCCGCACAAGGCAAAATCCAACTTCGCTCATGCGTCGGCCTGTATGCGCTTAGCGCATCAACGACTGGCCCGGCACGTCTTCAGGCGCCTGGCTTGTCGTTGAAACCGTGAATGACCACGCAAACGTCTGTCCATTGGCGGTGATGGATACCTGGTAGGCCGCACCCGGTGTCAATGCGTTCTTGGGGATCAACACGATCGCATCCCGTGCATTCAAGACAGTGCGCCCGGTACTCTGTGTACTGCTGTCGGGATTGGTATACGTCGTTTCATCGAAGACGCAGTGTTCCAACAGAGTACCGCCTTGCATGAACGAATGCGCTGTGACATTTGGCGTCAGGTTGCCGGGGCCGATCTGCAAGATGATCGGTAAGCCACTCGGCGTGGCATACTCCGCACACGCGCTCAGCGGATCAGGCCACTCGCCGCCGCTGTACGAGTGTAGCCCGGTCGTCTGCCCGTCGCCGGGATACCGAATCGGGAACGCCACGCTCGGCGGGATCGCACCCAGTCCCCGGATCACATCCAACGAAGCCCCCATCTGCCAGCCGCCATCGGCCTCGCGATAACTGCCGTAACCCACCTGCTGCAAAGCCGGATCGAGCACACCCACCGCGTGAAACGGCCCCTGCAGCCAAAAGCCGATCGCATACGCATCCGATGAGGTCGCACTGCTGCTGACGAAGGTATTTCCATTCTGGGCCGCCGCCAGACCTTCGGGCGAGTACCACGGATTGGCCGGGTCTTCAGAATGCCCGATGAAGTCGTTCTTGACCATGTAGCGTGAATGCTTCCAGTCGCCGTCGCTCCACGTCGGATTCTCGCTGACCGCCGGCAGGTTCGCCAGAAGGCGATAGGCGTTCACCTCAGCCAGCCAGCTGCTTGTCGGTGTAGGCGTGGGTGTCGGCGTTGGAGTTGGCGTCGGAGTCGGCGTGGGTGTGGGTGGCAGCCCGCGCTCAATCAACGGCAAATAGACGCAGTTAGGCGGTGGCGCGATCGTCCCGCCGCTGGCGACCCAGTCCGACCAGAAGACCTGCGACAGCGCGTCATAGGCCGCGCGCGACTGAACCTGCACGGCCAGTTCGCGATTCTGCTTATTGGAGTTCTCACTGCCGTTGATGCTGCCCGTATGCACCCAGCCCTGTCCACAGCGTGAGACCAACACCATTTTGTTATGGAGGCCGGTGCCGGTCGGGTTGCCTAACAGGCAGGACAGATTGAGTCCTTCGCTGGACGCAATACCGTTCACATACGCGCACGTAGCCGTGTTGCCGTTGGGATCGAGCGGATCATTGAAGGCCGAGTCCAGCAACAGATCGACCACGGCTCCGTGCCGCGCCGCCGCGATATAGGCTTCCAGCCGGGGATTGGGATCGGTGATCGGCGAACTGGCCGTCGGCCCCCAGTATTTGTGCTCGTAGAGCTGCTCGACCAGCACCCGGCTGCCGCCGCCGGCATGCGCCACCATTCTGATCAGCGCGTCCTGATCGCGTAGCGCGTTGTCCGGTGACTGCACGATCTCAAACGGGATGTCGCCTGAAATCACAATCGGCTGCGTGAACTGCACAGTGTAGCCCGTGCCGCCCGACGCGAAACCCACCGTGAAGGTCGGCGGTGGGGCGCCGTACTTCGGATCGGCGGATGTCCAGCGCTTGAGATCGCGATGATGCGCGGGATCGATGTCGTGCTCGAACACGTCCAGCGTGTGGCTAATCGGGCCGCTGGCGTCCGTCCACAGCCAGATGCCACGATTACCCGACGTGCCGTCGGCTTTGTTATCGGCCGGCATCGAGGTGTAGTTCAGGTTCTCCGAGCCGGTCAATAGCCAGCGCTCATCGATGATCATGAACTTGGCGTGCTGATAGGCGTAGCGCGCGTGGATCGGCGGCGAAGCTGTCGCGTCCGAGATGATGAACCAGCACTGCCCGCCCGCGTTCTCGATCTGCTGGCACACCCACTTGTCCTGATCGCCGATGCCGCCAACCGGCCCACCTTCCAGCAAGACCGTGACGCTCACGCCTGCCGCGGCGCGGGCTGCTAACGCCAAACCGAGATCAGCGTTGTCGAAAGTGTAACCCTCGTAGCGAAGGCTGGTCTGCGCCTGACTAATGGCTGAGCGGACGTTCTCAAAGATGTTGTCCGGTGCGATCAGGTAGGTGATGACGGCCGTCTGCGTGAACTTCGCGGTCTGGAAGTAGCGCTCAAAGTCCCAGCCGGGCCGCAGCACTTTCTTGCCGTTGAGGTTGTCGTCGGTAGCCTGTGCCCAGTCGTGATACGTGTTGGTGTCCGGCACCGGCAGCACCGTCACCTGATCGAGTTTGCGGTACAGGATTTGCCCGGTCGCGCCGATTGAGCCGGTCGTATAGGGGTTGATGGTCGCGCCGCTCCATTCGGTGCCCGTCAATGTGCCGCTGCCCCACACCACCGAATCGACGATGGCGCCTGTCTCATCTTTGAGGATCAGTTGATCGCCGGCATCGGCCAGCGCCACCGTCCCGCTGCGTGCGAGATCAGGCACGCTCGGATCGGAATTTCCGCCGTATTCGAAGGCCGGCGGGTAGCCAAATTCCAGCGTGAAACTGATCGCGGTTTTGGCAATCCACCACTGCTCGCCGGGACTGATCACGCCGGTCAGCGTGATCGTACCTTCACCGTCGGTGGCAATCCAGTTAGTGAGGCTGATTGGTGATGCTGAAATGTTGGCCAACCGAAATGATTCTTCGGGCTGGTTGGGCAAATAGGTATTGTAGTAGACGGCCGAGATGAGGAAGGTCGAGGTGGTGGCGGCTGACCGCCTGATTTGAAGGAAAGCCAATACGACCAGGACGACGCTGAGGCCGATGGCGATGGATACCAGGAAGTGCCGACGCATGTTGTCTCCGTTCTGGTGGGTGATCAGCCACGCCTGATTGACGGTCCCCAATATAGGAGCAAGCTGGTTCACCGTCAATGGGCGCTTAGTTTAGGGTCACGTCACCACCCGGCCCTTGGATCTGATCGGAGGCCAGTAGGATCTGCGCGCTCACCACTGGCGGCAGGTCGGCGACCAACTGGCGGAGTCGCTGGCGATAACGAGCCTGCACCGCTCGCAACTCGATGGCCTCTCGCTCATCCGCGCCTGTCACGAGCACGTCAATGGTCTCGATGAGGCGGACCATCGCGCGGCCTTGCTGAATCGCGGCGGCATTTGGATCGTCGGGAGGAACTGACTGAATCGGCATAGGCGGTTTACGCAGCTTGTCGATGAGTATAAGCCTGTCGGAGCGACGCGCCCGCGCTTCTCAGCGGAGTCTTTCGTCATGCAGTAGGCACCGGCGGCAAGACCTTTTGATGCACCGCGGCCGCAACATCAAATCCAAACCGCTGTTCCCGTCACCACGATCCCGCCGCTGATCGGAATGTCCACGACCAATCGACTCGGCCGGCCTATCGCTTCTCCCTGTCGGATGACGATCGTGGCCGGCACAGATGTAAGGCCCGCCGCTCGAAGATACCCGCCCAAAGCGGCGGCTGCGGCACCGGTGGCCGGGTCTTCCACCACGGCCCCCACAGGGAAGGGATTGCGTGAATGGAACACGGTGACACTCTCCCGCCAGATGAGCTGCAACGTAGTCAGCCCGTCGCGCAACATGAGCACTTTGAGTGTCTCAAAATCATAGTCGAGGCGCGCCAGCCGCTCGGCCGTGGCCACGGCCAGCACTAGGTGCCAGGCTCCAGCATAGGCTTTGGCCGGGGGAATCGCCCCATCAAGGTCGGTCCGGTTCCACCGCAATGCGGACAGGGCCTCATCGATGAGCGCGTCAGACGCGGGTAACTGCTTTGGCTCGACCGACGTCAGTGAAGCCTCGCGCTGCCCGCCCCGCGTGCGGACGGCCACCTGTACCTCGCCGACGATCGTCGCCAACCGGTACAGCCCGTCGCCTTCTGCCTCGCCCAGCGCCACACCCGTCGCAATCGTGGCATGGCCGCAGAACGGGACCTCGGCCACCGGGCTGTAGTACCGGATGATACGCTCAAAGCCGCTCGCCGGCACCACAAAGGCCGTCTCCGAGAAGCCCACTTCGGCGGCGATTCGCTGCATGGTGGCTGGCTCAGGCAGCGCCTCGCCGATCCAGACGCCGGCGGGATTGCCGCCGTCAGGGGTTGTCGTAAACGCAGCCAGCCGGCTGAGTGATGATGTGGTCATCGTGTGTGGCTCCTCTGTCAGCGTGCAGTACAAAAGGCCTTATCAGCCGCGTTTGCTGACGACCCCATCCGTATATTCGATGTCCATTCACTGCCCGTCCCCGGCCACCTGTCGCGTTGGGCGCGCCGGGTGTTTCTTCAAGACCTCAAATCTTTGCGCGCCTCAATGAGATACTTTCTGGCTAGAAAGGCCAAATCTTCGCCGCTGTCGAGTCGGCGTTGAAGCGCGAGCAGGTGCCTTGCATGTGTTTCTACCGAGAATCCGGCTACGAGCCAGGGAACGGCTTTCAAGTAGTAAACGATCGCACCCACATCTGTAAACGATAACTGACCGGACCACTCTTGTGTATTGGTGATGGTCAACCCTGCCGCCTTTAATTGGGGCACATACTTCTCCGCGGTTGAATCTGGCCACTGGGGTTTAGCGTCAAAGGCCGCCAGTAAGTCATACGCCCACAGTCCGTGGATTTGCTGGGTCAGAAATGTGCCGCCCGGCGCGAGAATCCGGGCCACGTCCCTGGCGTTGAAGCCCGAATGACGATTCAAGACAAGATCAAATTCATTATCTGCAAAAGGCATTGGGTCAACGTCGGTGAGTGGAACATCGACAACTTGAACGCCAAAAGGGGACAGGCGCTCCGTAGCTAACTTGACGTTGGGTGGATAATCTTCTGTTACCGCGACCTTCTTCGGCCAGTATTCCTGAAGTTTCAATAATCGCTCGCCGCCGCCTGTGCCCAGGTCAACGACGGCTGAAGCCTGGCGCATCAGTTGAGCGGCGCGCGACGTATAGGACCAGGGGGCCTGTTCTTCGATCATTCGGCCATTCAGATAGGAAAAATCCCATCCAGTGAAGGGCTGTTCCTCTTCTTGTTTCCAGATTTCAATAAGGTCAGTTGTATTCATAGGTTGATTGCCTCTAGCCGGCGGCCGACGCCCTCAGCATCGGCCGTGGCGCCCACCTTTGAGCCCGGCCTGCGTCCACACGCGCAGCGGTCCGCATGTCTGTTTCAGCGTCCGTTGACAGCCACCACCCGAATCGACTTTTGTAGCTACAACACGTTACGACGAGCCTGCTGCAGGAAGGGTGTAGCCTTTGTCACCGAAAACACGACAATCGCTCAATCTTCGCGGCGGATTTCCTGATCAATCTTCACCTTCGCTATCGTCAGCGTCGTTGTCATCTGACTCCCATTCCCCCAGCTGCTCCAATAGCGCCTGCCGCTCTGCTTCCTCCCGCTCTATCTCCGCCTGCCTGCGCTTCGCCCGTTCTTTCTCCGCCTGGAGTTCAGCTAACACATCTGGCGTACCATATCCACCTAGGGTGCTCATTGGAATGTGCCTCCTGGATCAAGAGATCGTCACCCGGTTCATAGGAAACGGGTCAAGTCGTGTGAGTTTGCCGACGCCGATTTCGACGCATTTGATAGGCCATCATTCGCAGCTGTTCTCGTTTCAATTCTCCATAGGATTGCTCGGCGTAGGCGATAACCTCGGCTGGATAGGGAACCAGCGAGGTGGTTTCAGAGAAGTTTCCATCATGCCACTTCCTCACCAACGCCCTATATCCGGCGTGATGCGCGCTGAAGGCTTTAAGGCATGCGGGCATTGCTTCTTCTCGAATGAGATGGGCCTTGTGGATCAGAATCTGTTGTAACTCTTCATTTAAGGGCATGAAGACTTCCTCAACCCAAATCTGCCATTCAGAAACGGCCTCAACGCTCAGCGGAGCATCCTCATTAATGAATTGCCAGCCCAGGTTGGCGGCCCGCGCCTGAAGTGCTTGAAAGAGCGCGTTGCCGGTTTGGGTGATGACAAACAGCGGCCCGTACAGTTCATTTAACTGGGCCGTCACCAGCTGCAATCGTTCTGACCGACGTGAAATCGCAAGGCTGTTGAGATAGGTAGCCAGGTAGCCGATAAATGCAAGGGCGATTGTAACGATGAGTGCAACGACCTCGATTCCAATCTGCATACCCTTGACCTCCTCAGGGGGTAACTGATAGTTGTGGCTGAGGTCCAATGCGGCAGCACCCAACACCACCGCCGAGATCAACCGCCATCGAATCGACCACCCTCAACGCCGCGCCAACGCCGGCAGGATCGGCGGCCGGCGGCATGGCGCGAAGGGCCCCTCTTTCGCCTGGCGCGCCCCGGCGCTCGCCAAGCGCGCCTCCGCCGCTTTGCGGCGGGCAAGGCGTGCGCTGGATAGGGCGTGGGGGACGCGCTATGTTAGGCCCGCTTAACCACGGGCACGAACAGCCTGTGCCTTTGTGTTGTGCGCGCGTTGGTCTGAGTCGCCCAGTTATCCCAGAACCTGTTTCAGGGCCCCGTAAGTCATGCTGTCACTCATGCTTTCGACAAATCGGATGTTATCTGGAACGCCACTGGCAAGAGCATTGTGCAAGAGAATGGGCGTCAGGTCTAGGTCTTGTGCGCCGCGATAGGTGGACAGGACACAATACTCGGCGCAAAAGCCAGTAATGATGATGGTGTCCACCGCGCGTTTCTGCAACTCGCCCGCCAGCGGGGTCTTGTTGAACGCGTTCCCATAGGTCTTGCAGACGTGCACGTCGGAGTCGAGGATGTTCAATTGTTCCGGCAATTCAAACGCTGCTTCACCAGGAACGATGTTATCCTCTTGATCCATGTGTTGCACACAAATGACCGGCAGATGTTTTTCCCTGAACAGGGCGATGGCTGCGTTGATGTACTCGATGGCCTTCTCAAGCGACTGGCTCGTGGCCGCATCGTTTTCATAGAAGGCGTTTTGGATATCCACGACTAAAAGAGCGGGCTTCATGTGCGCACCTTATGTAGGATGGATGTTAGCGTTTGCCTTTGTTGACAACGGTTGGTTGTCCTGTGGTAGGCGG
>JAUQXD010001373.1 GCA_030834835.1 Thermoflexales bacterium
GACCCAGTGGATAGGCACAACGCGGATCATGAAGACCGCTCTCCTCGGCAGGATAACCGTACAGAAAGCCCAGCGCCAGACCGGCGTCGTGCCGCACGGCGACCGGCGCGTCAATCGGGCGGGCAAACAAGCGTTGATACAGTTTTTCCGCCAGCGTGGCCGCCTCTGGCGCATACCACGCCGGCGGCTGGCGCAGTCGTCGCAGTTGCAGCAGGCCGCGCGCCGCCAGCGCCAGGGCCGCCAACTGCCGATCGGGCGTCTGACCTTGCCGGGCAATCTGCCGCAGAAAGTTGCGGGCCGCAAAGCCGGTCTTGCCCGCCATAAAGCCCGCCGCCAGCAGAAACACCTCGCGCCACCAACTCTCGCCCACTTTCTCGCGCAGAAAGTCCTCAAACGCGCCGCGATCTTCCTGCGGCAGTTCATCGCCCAGATAACATCCGGCTAGAAATTCCTGCATCGTCAAATGATCGCCGATGGTATAGCCCTGCGGCGTTTCGTCGATGAGGCCGCTGTGCGACACCATGACGTCCAGATAGCCGCGGGCTTTCTGCCGCGCCTCGCGGCGATCGGTGGCGACGTGCTCGTGCATGAAATGCTCGGCAAGAATCCGATCGGCCAATTCATCCTCGCCGATAAAGACGTGATCGTTACCACGGCGCTCGGTATCGCCCTCCAACAGGCGATGCACTTCAAAGGCCGCATAGGTCAAGTAATAGCGGCGATCCTGAATCGACCAACCCCGGCCTTCGCTCAATTCAGTCACGGCCGCCACGTCACCCTGCTGCAACTTGAACGAATGCTTCAACAGGATTTCGACATAAGCATCGTACAGCGCCGCGCGCCCTTCCGGCAGTTCGCCGCGCAGCGCATGGATGATGGCCGCCGTCCAGACCATGACGGGCGTGCGGCCCAGATGCCGCAAATTCTCGCTGGCCTCGAAGCGGCCGATGAGATCAGCGGCCCGCGCGGCCGCGTCGGGCAGCGCCAGGTTGGCGTACAGCACGCGGATCATCTGCGCGCGCTGCTCGTCGGTCAGATCGCGTACCGTGACCACTGAAAAGCGATCGTTGAGTTCATGGCCGCGATAGCCTGCCACCCGCGCGGTGACGATGAGGCGCGTGCCTGCCGGCACGCTCTGCGCCAGTTCTTGAATGACGTTGCGCACGGTCAGGCGGTGATCGGGATCAGCCACTTCGTCCAGCGCATCCAGCAGCAGCCACGCCCGCCCAGATCGGATATGCGCGGCCAGCCAGCCCGCTGGCAAGTCCCCGCAATCGCACCACTGCGTAAACCAGTCGTCCACAAAGCGCAGCAGATCGGCCACACTGCGTTGACCCTGAGCCTGATTGCACGCCAGTTCAAATTGGCGCAGCGGCAGCAAGATCGGCAGCGGGTGCGGCTGAGGCAAAGTCTGCGCCAGATCGGTTGCCAACGACGCGGCCGTATCGTCGGCGGCCAGTGCGGCCAGGATGACGTGCAAGAGCGTGGTCTTGCCCGCGCCCGCATCGCCGATGACGGCCAGATGGCCGCGCAACTTCAGCACGTCGGCCAGCGTGGTCAGCCATTCGCGCGGATCGGATTCACGTTCACGCCACTCCTGCTTTAACTGGCGTTGCTCAGGCTCAGCCACCGCGTCACCGCGCACATTCGGCACACTGAACTTCAACGGCACATACACGCCGCGCTCGCCCAACAGCGGCAGTTGTCTGGCATTGCCCACCTGCGCGTCTTGCGCCAGATTCATAAAGGCATGCGTCTGGACCACGCCGTAGCGTTCACTCAGGGCCGCCAGATACCGCGTCCGTACCTCGGCATAGTCCGCCGCCTCGAAGATCGACGGGCTGCCAGGCTGCGCCAACTGCTGGTCCAACTCCGCGATGCGCGCCTGCCAGTAGCGCTCGGTCTTTACGTTTTGCAGCGGCACCTCGGCGGGGAACACATACTCGCTTTTGCGCTCTTGCAGCAGGCGCAAGTTCGCGCGCGCCTCAGCGAGTTGCTGTTGCAGCGAGGCGATTTCAATAGGTAGGAGATGGGCGGTCATCAGCAAATCTCACTTTGCAGGTGGTCTTCTCAAATGGCACAAACCGCGGCCACAACTCGGCGATTGTGAGTGCGACTGATTATTGATCATTGGTCATTGCTAATTGATCATTGTGATAGGCTTCTGGCACAACGAAACCCCCTGAAGTCGATCCTGTTCCCAGGGCCGCCACCGCTGCGAGAGCCACACCGGCAATCCTCGGGATGCTCTGTACCCCAGCTTCCTCCTCTTAAAGTGCGATACTCGCCAGTGGTTGGACCAGCGGGGTTGCGCGCGTCAATCGATTGAGCGTAGTATTCGTCACCGTACCAGTCGGCGCACCATTCGAACACATTCCCCACCATGTCTTCCAAGCCAGTCGGCGTCACGCCCTTGTAGAAGACGCCCACGGTAGAGGTGACGTCTAAATTGGCTTGCTTACTGTTGCAGGCATCGGCTTGCCAGTTGTTGCCCCAAGGATATGCCCTCACTTCCACCCCTGCCCCTCCCCCATTATTGACAGGAGGGAGAGCGCGCACGGCTTTTTCCCATTCAGCTTCGGTAGGCAAGCGATAGGTGCAGCCATCGTTCAAAGCAGATGTGAGCCAGCGACAGTAAGCGACGGCCTCATACCAGTTGACACCGACCACAGGCTGTGCGGGGTTATTGAAGCGCAAATCGTCCCAGTAGTGCGGTCGATCATACCATTGATCATCAACCCAGTTCTGAACTTTGCCGTCTTTCCAGCAACCGGCTTCGATCGCCTCGCCCCACCAACTGGAGTTAGCATAGCCGCCCGCTGCAATAAAGCGCGCATACATCGCATTGGTCGTCGGAAAGCGGGCCAATTCAAAAGCATCGACATAGATTCGATGATGCGGTTTTTCACGCAAGTAGTTATATTCGCTCGTGGATTTGATCAAAGCATCGACTTCCTCATCTGTGCTGCCCATCCAAAACCAACCTGCTTCGATACGCTTGAACTCCGGCAGGCTCTGCGGATAAGCAAAGCGCGGATCGCCGCCGAGCAAGCCCAGCATCAATCCGGCCTCATGCCGCACCGCCACCGGCGCGTCGACCGGGCTGCCGTACAGATCAACGTATAACGCTTGCGCAAAGTCGCGGGCTAGTCCTTCATACCAGTTGGGACGCGGCCGCTGCACACGCAACTGCACCAAGCCGCGCGCGGCCAGCGTCAACCCGCATAATCGCTGGGGGCTGTGCACCTCGCCCTGCGCCGCGATCTGCCGCAAGAAGTTGCGCGCTGCCGAACTGGGCCGTGTTGCCAAGTAGCCTGCCGCCAACGTAAACACTTCACGCCACCAACTGGTGCCCACTTTGTCAGCCAAAAACCGCGCATAGGCCGAGTCATCTCGGAAGTCCTCACTCAGATAGCAGCCGGCCAGAAATTCCTGCATCGTCAAGTGATCGCCGATGGTGTAGCCTTGCGACGTTTCATACAACAGGCCGCTGTGCGCCACCATCACGCCGACAAATTCTCGCGCCCGCGAACGCGCCGCCCGCGCATCGTCACCCAGACTGGCGCGGAAATACTGCGCCAGGATGCGATCGGCCAATTCGTCTTCGCCGATCACGATCGATTTGTCGCCGTGACGATCGGGCTGATCTTCCAGCAGCCGATGCACCTCAAAAGCCGCATACGAAAGGTAATGCCGCCGATCGGTCAGCGGCCAGCGCTGGCTATCGCTGAAGGCCTTCACCGCTTCCACCTCGAAGGCACTGCGCGCATACGAGTGCTTGAGCAAAATATCGACGTAGGCGTCATACAGCGCGGCGCGGCCTTCGGGCAGTTCGCCGCGCAAAGCGTGGATGATGGCTGCCGTCCACACCATCACGGGCGTGCGGCCCAGATCGCGCAGCGAATCCGATCGGGTGAAGCGGCCGATCAGCTCGTCGGCCTGCCGTGAAGGATCGCTCAGCGCCAGGTTGGCGTACAACAGGCGGATCATCTGCGCCCGCTGCTCATCGTCCAGATTGCGCACCTGCACCACGGTGAACTGATCGTTCAGCGCCGCGCCTTTGTAGCCGGCGACGCGCGCCGTAACGATGACGCGTGTCTGCGGATAGTCGCGGGCCAGCGTCTGGATGACGTTGCGGATGGTGACGCGGTGATCGGGATCAGCCACTTCGTCCAACGCATCCAGCAGCAGCCAGGCCCGGCCTGATCGGATGTGCGCGGCTAAAAAGCCCGCTGGCAGATCGACGCAGTCGCACCACTGCAAAAACCACTCGTCCACAAAGCGCAGCAGATCGCTTTCGGTGCGCGCGTACAGGCCACGCCCGCAGGCCAGTTCAAATTGACGCAACGGCAGCAGCACTGGTAGCAGGCGCGGCTGTGGGAGAGCCTCAAGTAGATCGGCAGGCAGCACCTTCTCCGGCGCATCGATCGACAAAGCGATGGTCAGCACGTGCAGCAGTGTGGTCTTGCCCGCGCCTGCATCGCCGATGACAGCCATATTGTCAGTCATCTTTAACACATCAGCCACGTTATAGTAGGGCAATGCCGTTACGACTGGAACTCAACCGATCTCCGCCATGCGTTTATGCTCTGCCTCCATTGCCTCACGCGCCCCGCCCTTGTCGAAGCGCATAGGCACAAACACGCCATTCTCTCCCAATAGCGGCAGTTGTTTGGCATGACTTACGTGTTGATCTTGCGCTAATTCCATGAAAGCGTGCGTCTGCACCACACCATATCGATCGCGCAAAGCAGCCAGATATTGAGTGCGCGCCGCGACGTAGTCATGTGTATCGATGACGCCGCGCTCCAACTCGGCCAGGCGTGCGCCCCAGTGGCGCTCGTCCCTGATTAGTTGCAGGGGAATATCCGTCTGTTGGACATACTCTGCTTTGCGCTCTTCGATCAGGTGCAGTTGCTCGCGCGTTTCGGCCAGTTGTTGTGCAAGCGATAGATTAGGTTTGGACATGGCGACTCCATGAACACACACTACATATGAGCATCTTGCGTATCAGTTTACTCGTGCTCATTGGGCATTCTCACAAAGTTCTCGTGCAGCGAAAACCTTTGCTATTACCTCGATGCTCGGGTTCGAATTTGCCGTAGCAGGTACAACGACAGTATGCCGCTGCCGGCTTGCTAGACCATGAACCACCACGTAATACTCTTGTATCGTCACCATCGTAATCTTCACGCTCATCATCAAAACGATACGGATAAAGAAACTGTGGCTGAGCTTCTATACCCCCATATCTCGTACTACACCATTCCCACACTTGTCCAACCATATCACCCACACCGTACGGGCTGTCACCTTGAGGCGAAAATTGGCCGACGGGCATAGTTGCGGCTGAGCCGCTTTCGATATTGTTACACTTGGTTTTATTCCATTGATTGCCCCACGGATACCGACGACCATCTGTCCCGCGCGCTGCCTTCTCCCACTCAGCCTCGGTCGGCAAACGATATGCCTTGCCCGCCTTCTTCGATAGCCATCTGCAATAGGCTACGGCTTCATACCATGACACGCCGACGACAGGCTGTGAGGCGTCATTCCACGTTGTGTCATTCCAAAAACGCGGTATTTTCCAATTTTCGCTTTCTTTCTGCCGCCAGCCCGCGTCAGTCCAGTATTCGTGCGTAACGTAGCCGCCATCGTCGATGAAGCGTTTGAATTCGGCATTAGTCACCGGGTAACGACCAATGGCATACGCAGGCAGATCGACTCCGTGTTGGGGCGTTTCGCGCTCAAGCCACTTGGGATAATCTTTATCGTTGCTCAACTTCTTCAGCTCAGTGATCTCCTGATTGGATGACCCCATCAAGAATTTGCCGGCTGGAATCGTCACCATCTGTGGCTCAAAGGGCATTGTGGTTTCAGTCGCGTTCGGAGTCGTTTCTTCCACGGTGCTATGTGTCAGGTAAATGTAGTCACGCACCTGCGCCGCCGTCAGGTTAATGAAGTTAGCGCTGACCTCTTGGTCGTCGGTGCACGTCAACAAGGCTCGCAGCAGGCTGATGCTCAGAAATTCCTGCAATGGCCCGGCGCTAATGTCACCCTCACCGGTGCTCGTACCACGCGCCGCGCGTTCCAGTGATTCGCCAGCCTCTTTCGTCATTGCGCGAAAACGCTTCTCCAGATCAATCAGATAAAACGCGCCCTGTGCAATCAAATCAAACAGGCGCGGATAGTATTGCTGAATAATCACAATTTTTGCCAGACGCACGGGCTGAATGATGTCCTTCAAATCCGATCGGTTTTGCGCCAGTCGCCAGAGCAGCAGGAAGATATTCAATGTGCGCTTGATGCGACGCGGATTCGGTTCCAAGCCCACGCTGAACACCGTCTGGCAGCGCGGATCGGGCAAGTTCGCACCTGCAAGTTTGCTAACATAGTTCTTTACCGCGCCTTCATCGATGGGCGGCAGCAAAAACGGAATCTGGATGATCTTCTCCAGATATTCCGCGCCGTCCAACTGCGTGTCGTAAGCGGCGTAGCGCACCCTAATGCCTTGCTCTATGACGTCGCGGGCGATGCCCAGCACAAAGACCACGCCCGGCACGTCCAAGAACAACTTGATCGCCTCCAACACCTCCACTGCTTTGTCGGGCAAACACCGATCGAGATCATCCACGAACACGGCTAACCGGCCATGATCGACTATGTAATCTCGGCTGATCTTTTCAAATTCTTGGCGGAAGTCGTCCAGCGCCCCGATGTGGCGCGATTCGCTGTGGGTCACATCGCCGATCAATTCAGTCAGGCGCGCAACCTTGTCGGCTTCGCTGTGGCGCTCGGCTTGACGGCGCAACAACTCCAAACCCATCAACGGCGGCAATGACGCTCCACCCAGCTCGGCAATCGCATCTGAGGGCAAGACCAACTGACTGCCTGGCGACGGCAGGCTGTACAGGCGCGCTTCGAGGTTTTGCAATTGACCGCGCGCCGCTTCATCGAGGGTCGTGAACTTATGGACTTCATTCAACACCCGCGAGATTAACGCGCGCCACAACGATTGCTGCTGGCTATACAGCCAGGCATTGAACCACACCATCTGCGCCGAGAAGTTCGGCTCAGCAGCGTCCTTCAGACGCCGGGCGACCATCCGCATCAGGCTGGTCTTGCCCTGCCCCCAGTTGCCAAACACGCCAATCGTCAGCGGCGTGGCCGTCGTCGGGTCGGCCACGATGTCAGCAAGCGTCTTAGCATATGGGTCAAAGTTGAGGTGATCAATATCGGCAGGTTGATCGGAGAGGATCGATAGGGCGGGATTGGATGACATAGCTGCCTCGATGAACAACCGGAATAAAGGCTAACGCCGCGCGATGGCCATCGGGCGGCGTTTCGAGTACAATGTACTTAGTCCGGTGCGCCGCCTGCACCGTGACAACTCTGCCTCGGGCCTAGCCGCCACGAGGCTTTTCTATTATCCGCTGATTGTAGTGACAAACGGCGGGAAACGCAAACCAGCGGCGATCGCGAGCAGTTCACGTCCGATCGACCGCCCGTTGCAAATCGGCCTCGCCGGGCTGCGTATAGCGTCGCGTCATGTTCAAATCTTCATGCCCAAGGATAGCCGCCACTTCGGTCAACTGTGCGCCGGCATCGAGTAAGCGCTTGGCGCAGGTGTGGCGCAACACATGCGGCGTCAATGCGCTCAATATCGCAATAACCTCGCGCGCCTCTGCCGAACGCACTTTGACCAGCGCCGCCGCCTCGCGCCCAATCTGCTCCACGATCTGCTGCACCGCACGGGTCGTCAACCGGATATTCGAGCGGCTGAGAAATAGCGCTGCGCCTTCGGCTGGTCGTAGTTTCAGCCACGCTTTCAACATCGTAATCGCTGTGGAGTTCAACGGAACCGATCGAAACTTGCGTCCCTTGCCCAATCGCACCTGCACCACGCCTCGTTGCCCCGATTGAATCTTCACATCATTCACGTCCAGCGCCACAATCTCGGACACGCGTAAGCCAGCCTTCCACATTAGCAGTGTCAACGCCACGTCGCGCACGCTGCGTTGAACGGCTGATGTTGGTGCTGTATCCACCGAGACCGTTTGAAATCGTTGCTCTAACGCTTGCTGCAATTTCTCTTCCGCGATCGGTTCCAGCCAGCGCGGCGCGGTGGCCTGCTGGCGCAGCGGCTTGAGGCCGTTCACCGGACTGCGCCCGATGTAGTCGGCCATCGCCGCCCACTTGAAGAACGTCCGAAGCGCCGCCAGCCGCCGATTGACCGAGGTGGCCTTCTTGTGCTGTTCGTCCGTCAGGTATTTTCGATAGTTCTTGATGTGCGTTGGGGTAACTTGCAGGAGGTCGGCTGCCGCACCTGCCTTTGGCGCATACCAGGTCATGAACAACTGAATGTCGGCCAGGTAGGCCTTCACGGTCAACTCGCTGCGGTCTTGATCGTCTTGTAGCCAGACCTTATACGCGGTCAACAATTCTTCTAAAGTGGGCATGATTTTGCCTCCTAACGGGGTACGAAATAATTATGCGCAACAAAAATCGGCCCTTTTCAGCCCTGAAAGCGACCTGAAGCGCCCCAATTATACCATCTGACTGCATACAATACCTATTGTGTGTAAATGCGAGTTTTTAAGTATTCAGGATACACACCCGTCTTTTAGAAGTGTAGATTTTGAGGGTCCGCTCCGGACCAACTCACCCTTTAAGATCGGCGGCAAGTTGTCCCAATGTCTCGTTGACAGCATCGCTGTAGCCCCAGCCAATTCCGCCGGCGGCGCGCAACAACTTGTCAAGGCGCGGCTGAAAGCGCGGATACAACGACTGACCGGCTGGCGCGCAGAGCAGATCAGCCATCTCCCCCAGCGCCGATTCGAGACAGGTGTAGAAGGCCTCGTTGATGTCGCCAAACGAATTGGTGAAACGAGTCCCCGCCTCGACGGAGGATAACAGCAGATCAATCATCCCTACGAGATCCAAAATCAATTTCTTGTATTCTCGAATGCGCCATGAATCCGACGACAAGTGTTGCCAACTAGTGTGGTAAATCAGCTGCTGTGCTTCCCCTACTGGAAACGATGCCCAAATTGATCGCCAACCGCACCGATAGCGCAAGGTCGATGGCAACGTGGCGGGCCGACAATTGGTTGGCAAAAAACCACAAGCGTACAAAATAAGCAACCGGTGTATGACTGTTTCATCACAGCCGGACGGCGAAAGACCAATGGTCAGACATTAGGGGTGTCTGACGACCATAGTCTGTAGCCCAACCCGCGCACGGTTTCGATGTAACGTGGCCCGGTCACATCGATTTCGATCTTCTTGCGCAGCCGACCCATAGTGGTGTTGATCAGCTGCTCGTCGTCGTCAGAAATATCGCCAGCCACCTTAAAAACTTCGTGGGCAATGTCGACGCGTTTACACAACATGCCGGGGTGCGCATGTAGAAATGTCAGCAATTCAAACTCGGTCGGCGACAGCGCCACCTTCTGCCCGGCGACCCAGACTTCGCGGCTGTCCGGATCGAGGCGCAAACCTTGGCGCACACCGGACGGCGCCTCGACAGGTACGCCCGACAACTTCAGATCAAGCAGGCGTTGGCTGGCCAGACCTGCGCAGAAGAGCTGGTGCAGCCAGCGCCGTGTATCCGATCGGGACAACTTGCGATCGAAATCGTACGCGCCAAAACCCGTCACGGCGCGGATCAGCAACCCGATTGTATATGCCCCGATCCCATCGCCGCTCAGTTCGGACGCCAGCCGTCGCACAGTGGTGATCGCAGCCAACGCCTTGCGATGTTCGACGGCTACATCTTCAGGCGCGATTGGCTCAGCCAACGAACGGGCGGAAGCAAGCCGCTTCTCAAAATCAAACACAGTTTGCAAATTATCAACCTCGACCAGTTTGAAGCGAATCGCTGCTTCCAACGCGACGAAATCGTGACTGATTGGTGCGGTGGCCAACATAGTCAGATCGGATGGCCAGACATAACCGCTTCGATCGACGAGGATTGTCTCCACGTCTAGGCCCACCAACGCCACACCGCACACCACCCGCGTCGCGGTCCATGGCTCGTCCTGAAACAGCATCGAAGCGGGATTAGGACACTGAACCGTCCGGCCGTGCGGAAAACGAATCGACATGCGATCGGGCGTGAGGGAGATCTCAGCTAGACTACGTACCAGCGCTTCATCGATCACGGTCCGCACCGCGCGCGCGAAATGCTCGGCCGTCAACCGCGCCCGATCAAACCCAAACGGCTCGCCATACAGTTGGAGCCAATCGACATTCGTCGCCAGCGATTGGTGATGCGCGTAACGTCCGGCCAGCGTCGATTGAAACAACGTTTCCAGCACGGTCTTTACGGCTCGATCGGGTCTCTCGCGATAAAACACGGCTAATGATTGCAGCGGCTCGCCACTCAGGCCGGCATCGTTCGTGGCGCAGGCCGCAAAATGCTGTGTCTCAGCCGTCAAGACGCGTGTTGCATCAACACTGCGGGGGGTCTTGAAGACGATCACCCCGTCGGCGGTTTGAGTTTTGATCACAGCCGACCGGC
>JAUQXD010001374.1 GCA_030834835.1 Thermoflexales bacterium
TACAATCACGGCTCAGTTATGCATTACTCGTTACGCATTACTCATCATGTACCTCCGTCACCTCTCGCTCACCAACTTCCGCACCTACGCGCGCCTCGAACTCGATCTGCCCGCGCAGGCGATTTTGCTGCATGGCGATAACGCCCAGGGCAAGACCAGCCTGTTAGAAGCGATTTACGTCCTTGCCACAGGTCGATCGTCCCACACCGCCAGCGATCGGCAGATGATCCACTGGCTGGCGTCGGAAGAAAGCCGCACGCCGTATGCGCGCATCGTGGCGGACGTCGTGCGCAAAGACCGCGCAGGCGCCGATCGAGCCTTGCACATCGAAATGGTACTGATGCTGGAACCGGCCAACACCGAAGATGGCTGGCGTTTCCGAAAACAGATCAAAATCAACGGATCAATCGTCAAGGGCGCAGGGTTGATCGGTCAGATCGCGGTGGTGATGTTCCTGCCCGACGATGTGGAGATCGTCAGTGGCGGGCCGGGCAATCGGCGGCGTTATCTCGATAACGCGCTGTCGCAAGTGGATGCGGAATATGTGGAGGCGCTCGATCTGTACGGTGATGTGCTGGTGCGGCGCAATGCCTTGTTGAAGCAGCTGGCCGAAACGAGCGGCACGGCTAACGCCGCCGATCAACTGATCTACTGGGATGAGCAACTGGCGAAGTCTGGCGCGCTGATTACCTTGCGGCGACAGGCGGCCATTGCGGAGCTGGAAGCGCAAGCCGATCGGTTACACCGCACCCTGACG
Source organism: Thermoflexales bacterium (assembly GCA_030834835.1). Taxonomy (GTDB): domain Bacteria; phylum Chloroflexota; class Anaerolineae; order Fen-1058; family Fen-1058; genus JAGOBP01. Next base: position 758 of record JAUQXD010001374.1, read on the forward strand.
AGCGAGCGGCACAATTTGCACCTGCGTTATCAGCCGTCGTTCAGTCCCGATCAACCTCAAGCACCGATCTATCAGCACAGCCTGAAATTGGATCTGCCCACGCAATCGCCGGAAGCAACACTAGCCCAGGCGAAGGCGGCGTTCCTGAAACAGCTCGATGCGAAACGCCGCGAAGAACTGGCGCGTGGCTCGACGTTGGTCGGCCCGCATCGCGACGAGCTGCGTTTTATCGCCGATGAAATTGATCTGGGGACATTCGGTTCGCGCGGGCAGCAGCGTACCGCTGTGTTAGCGTTGAAATTGGCCGAAGTGCACTGGATGCGATCAAAGATCGCCGACTGGCCGATTCTGCTGTTGGATGAAGTGATGGCCGAGTTGGATATGAATCGGCGCGGCTTCCTGCTGAATCAGATCAACGGCGCGCACCAATCGATCCTTACCAGCACCGATCAAGAGATGTTTACAGCGCAGTTCCGCGCTCACGCGAAGCTGTTGAAGGTAGTGAAGGGCCGCATCGAAGATTGAGAGACGAAGAGGAGGAGAGATTGCGTGACAACATCTCGCTATCTCTCCTTCCCTCCATCTCTCGGTCACTCAATCGGCTTCTTGGACGGAATGCCCACCTGCCTCGGATATTCCTCCGGCGTTTCAACCAATTTTTCAATCACGACTAAATTGCGTTCGTCGGGCAGGCCGGGCACGCTGACGGGGATCACTTCGGCGTCCAGGCCGCCCAGCAGCAGAATCGCGGTGTCGGCGCGGTCGACTTCGGCTGCGACCGCTTTGGATTTTTGCGCAAGCGCTACGCCGCCCACTTTGACCAGCGGCAGCAAGTATTCGGCCAGCACCGGCAGATCGGCCACGGCGCGCGCCACGGCCACATCGTAGTATTCGCGGTGATCGGGATCGCGGCCCACGTCTTCGGCCCGCGCGTTGACCACGAAGACGTTGTACACTTTCAACTCCTTGATCATCGCTTCGAGAAATTCGCACTTCTTGCGCGTGGCTTCCACCAGGACGAGCGTCACGTCGGGCCGCGCGATCTTGATCGGGAAACCGGGCAGGCCCGCGCCCGCGCCCACATCGATGATGTGTCTGGCTCTGGCGGGAATCGCCCGCATTACGCTGAGACTGTCCAGAAAGTGCTTGATCACGATGTCGCGCGGCTCGACGATCGAGGTGAGGTTGAAGCGCGCGTTCCAGTCGATCAGCTGATCGGCGAAGCGTGAAAACCGATCGAGCTGGGCGGCGTCCAGCTCGACGCCGAGGTCGTGCGCGCCGGTTGCGAGTAGTTGGGTATCAATCAAGATAACGGTCCAATCGGGTTGTTTTGGCGTGAGCCACAAACCTGAGTATAATACCTCTCACACGAAAGCGCTATGGCGCGCAATAGTGCGCGCCCTCAGTCTGGAGGACATATGATCGATCGAGCCAATCACTGGTTTTACGCCGAGCGCCAACTGACCCCCGGTGCGACCGTTGAAAAAATGCGGCAGGATTTGTGGACGTACGGTTTCTACAACATCTGGCTGACCCTGACAAAGAAAGAGCCGCCATATGGCGTGAGCGGCCTGTGGGGCGCCGACAAATTTGAGATAGAATTCGAGCCGCGCCGGTTCTTGATCATCCGTCTGCCGCAAGAGAACGAGTGGCTGAAGACGGCCTTCACGCGCGCGCTGGGCATGGCGCCGCATTTCTGGTATCAAGACAAGGCCGGCCAGGTTTACGAATGGCGCATGGCCGATCGCGACGGGCGCTGGCAGTCGATGCAGGGTCTGCCCGCTTTCAAGAGTTTGAAGCGGTTATATGCTGTGGCTGAAGCGTAGCCCTCATCAAAGCAGCGGCGGCGTGGGAGCCGCCGCTGCTTACGCTTTTTCAAATCTTTCGATAGTCATCCACCCCGATCAGAACCTCGATCGGGATTTTTGTTTTGGTTAGTCTTCCGATCGGTTTGTGGCAAAGTCGCCACAGGCCACGTCAGAC
>JAUQXD010001375.1 GCA_030834835.1 Thermoflexales bacterium
CATTCCCGTCCAAATCACTGACCGTCCTCTTGTCTAACTCAAAGGCTGCCGCTATGGAAACCATCACCCACGATTTAATCATCTTAGGTTCCAGGCTGCGCGCCCACTCCGCCGCCGAAGGTGGCACGGGCGCGGCCCTGCACAACTCGTAGGACTGCGAGGAGACCGGTAGCCAGGAAGACAGGGGAGCGAGAATCACTTCAAGTCAAAAACCATTCTTGAATGAGGAGGATTCGATGAAGTCTGCATGGTCTAAGTTGGCAATTGTCGTTGCAGTCGGCGTCGTACTGGCGCTACTGCCCGCGCCCGCCGGTTTGGAGCCGTCGGCGTGGCGCTATTTCGCGCTGTTCGTCGCGGTGGTGGTCGGCTTGATTTTGGAGCCGGTGCCGGCGGCGGCCGTCGGTCTGGTCGGCGTGGTACTGGCCGCGCTGCTGGGCCTGTCGTTTACGGCTAAGCAGTTGGCCGATCCGGCATTTAAGCCGCCAGCCGAAGCCATCAAGTGGGTGTTGAGCGGTTTTTCAAACACCACCGTGTGGCTGATCTTCGGCGCGTTCATGTTCGCGCTGGGCTATGAGAAGACGGGGCTGGGCAAGCGCATCGCGCTGTTGCTGGTGAAACTGCTGGGTAAGCGCACGCTGGGTCTGGGCTATGCCGTGACCCTGGCCGATCTAATTCTGGCCCCATTCACCCCGTCGAATACGGCGCGCAGCGGCGGCACCATCTTCCCCATCATTCGCAACATCCCCGGTCTATACGGTTCTGAGCCGGGTGAAACCTCGCGCAAGATCGGCTCGTACCTGATGTGGACGGCGCTGGCCGCCACGTGCGTCACCAGCTCGATGTTCCTCACCTCCCTGGCGCCCAACTTGCTGGCAGTCGAGCTGGTGAAGAAGACGGCAAATCTCGAGATTTCGTGGACGCAGTGGTTTATCGGCTTCCTGCCGGTGGGTGTGTTGCTGATTGCCCTGCTGCCGCTGATTGTGTACAAGCTGTATCCGCCTGAGATCAAATCGGGGACGGAAGTCCCCGCGTGGGCAGCGCAAGAATTGAACAAGATGGGCGGCCTGTCGCGCAACGAGATCATCATGGGTGTGCTGGTGGTGCTGGCGCTGGCTTTGTGGATCTTCGGCGGGTCGTTCATCGATGCGACGCTGGTGGCGTTGGTCGTCATCGCGTTGATGGTGCTCACCGGCATCGTGCAGTGGAACGACATCGTTGGCAATAAAGCGGCGTGGAATGTGCTGGTGTGGTTTGCCACGTTGGTCACGCTGGCGGGCGGCCTGAGTTCCGTCGGATTCATCAAGTGGTTCGCGGCGAGCGCGGCCGGTGCGCTGACGGGCATGTCCGTCACCGTCGTGATGATCCTGCTGGTAGCGCTGTTCTTCGTCGTCCACTATTTGTTTGCCAGCGTCACCGCGCACGTGACGGCCATTCTGCCGGTGTTTCTGGCAGCGGGCATGGCGATTCCCGGCATGCCGGTTAACATCTATGCCCTGTTGCTGTGCTTCTCGCTGGGTATCATGGGCATCATCACGCCCTATGCCACCGGCCCCAGCCCGGTGTACTTTGGCAGCAGCTATGTTTCGCGCAAGCACTTCTGGACGTTGGGGCTGGTGTTTGGCGCGATCTTTCTGGTGGCGCTGCTGGTGATTGGTACGCCGTGGTTGTCGGTAGTCAATCCGTAGGAAAGCAATTTCCAGAAAGCCGCTTCAATCAGAGCCGCCCGACCTCAACTTGAGGTCGGGCTACTCGATAGGCTTGGACTATTCTCACCCCACATAGGTGACAGCTCACACTAGGGCGGAGGTATCGGCTTCCAGTATGATGGTGCAGACATTTGTGTTTGCGCCGTTATCTTGCCTGTCCACTCACTCAGCCCATGCGTAACTCAAAGGATGCCGCTATGGAAACCGTCACCCACGATCTGATCATCTTAGGTTCCGGGTTGGCCGGACTGCGCGCCGCACTCGAAGCGGCCAAGACCAGTCGCGGCCAGTTGAACATCGCGTTGGTGTCCAAACTGCAATTGATGCGCGCCCATTCGGTGGCCGCCGAGGGCGGCACGGCCGCGGTACTGCGCGCCGACGAAGGCGACAGCCTGGAACTGCACGCCTGGGACACCGTGAAAGGCTCAGACTTCCTGGCCGATCAAGACGTGGTGGAATTTTTCGTGCGCGAGATGCCGCAGGAAATTCTCCAACTCGATCGGTGGGGGCTGCCCTGGTCGCGCCGTCCCGATGGCCGCATCGCGCAGCGCCCCTTCGGCGGTCACAGTTATCCGCGCGCCGTGTTCGCCGCCGACAAGACCGGCTTCCAGGAAATGCAGACGCTGTACGACACGCTGCTTCAACACACGCAGCAGGTCCACCGCTACGACGAGGTCTTCGCCACGGCCATCCTGATCGAGCACGGCCTGTTCGCCGGGCTGATCGTGATCGATCTGATCCACGGTCGATTGCTGCTGGTGCGCGGCAAGGCGTTGATCATCGCTACCGGCGGCGCGGGCCAGATTTTCGGCTTCACCACGTATTCCGAGACCGTCACGGGCGACGGGCTGTCGCTGGCCTATCGGGCCGGTTTGCCGCTCAAAGACATGGAGTTTGTCCAATTCCATCCCACCGGCCTGGTACCCAGCGGCATCCTCATGACCGAGGCCTGTCGCGGCGAAGGCGGCTATCTCACCAATAGCGCGGGCGAACGCTTCATGGACAAGTATGCGGCCAAGATGATGGAACTCGCGCCGCGCGACATCATTGCCCGCGCCGAAATGACCGAAATTCTGGAAGGACGCGGCTCGCCGGGCGCGGAAGGCATGGAGTTCATCAACCTCGATCTGCGGCATCTGGGCGCAGCGCAGATCAACGAGCGGCTGCCCCTCATCCGCGAAGTGTGCATCAAGCACATCGGCCTGGACCCGATCGAGAAACCCATCCCCATCCGGCCCGTCGCGCACTATTCGATGGGCGGCATCCACACCAATTTGCGCGGGCGTACGCCGGTGGAGAATGTGTGGGCGGCAGGCGAGGCGGCCTGCGTGTCGTTGCACGGCGCGAACCGATTAGGCACCAACTCCACTGCCGAATGCCTGTTGTGGGGGCGCGTCACCGGTGAAGATGCCGCACGTTATTGCGCCAGCGCTGCACTGGCCGACGCGCCGACAGCAGCGGCTCGCGCCGAAGAACAGCGCCTGAACGAGTTGATGACCAAATCCGGCAGGGAGAATCACGCCCACCTGCGCGCCGAATTGCGGCAGTCGATGGATGCCAGCATGGGCGTGTACCGCACGGGTGCCGCGATGCAATCGGGTCTGGAGAAGATCCGCGAGTTGAAGCGGCGGTATCGCGACATCCACGTCGTCGACAAGAGTTGGGTGTACAACACCGATCTGATCCACGCGCTCGAAACCGGCTTCATGCTCGACGCGGCGGAGGTCGCTACGGCGGGCGCACTGGCGCGCGAGGAATCACGTGGCGGTCATGCGCGGCGCGACTTCACCGCGCGCAACGACGAGCAGTGGCTGAAGCACACGCTGGCGACGATGACGCCAGACGGCCCGCGACTTGATTACAGCCCGGTGGCGATTACGATGTGGCAGCCGGTGGA
>JAUQXD010001376.1 GCA_030834835.1 Thermoflexales bacterium
CGTCATCACCTGGGTCAACACCATCGCCAGCCGATCGTTGAGCTGTTCGTGATCGCTGACGAAGTATCGATAGAAGCGCAGAAAAACTTTGGGGATAGACGCAAAGCCACCATCGAGCACGTGGTGTCCATAGTAGGGCTCGATGGACAGATTGGCGTCCACCACGGTCGGCGGTGATCCGGATCGGCGGGTTTGACTCATCGTCTTCAATTCCTCTCCCTGGATTACTCCCAAGCAATAACCCGGTAAGCGTTATTGCTTGGGAATAATGCTCAACTCACAAAATCGCCAAAGTTGTCATCGTCATCGTCGGCGGTCGCCGCGACAGGCAGGGCCAGCGGCCCACCCAGCGCGAGTTCGCCACCGTTCAGCGCGGCCCGGATCGCGCGTTTGATCGCGGTGGCATACTGGCCGGGCTGGTACTGAGCAAAATAGGCCAGCAATTCCGGTTCAAACGCGTAGATGCGCACCTCGGTGTTGAACACGAGGACCGGTCGCTCGTCGGGTGGCTTCAGGGGGCGGGCCATGATCAGCACCTATCGCTGCTGATGCAGCGCGAGTTTGTAGCAGCCACGCGCGATGCTGAGGATCGGGTCATCGGGAATGACCAACTTATCCTTGAACTTCGCCAGCAGCGCGTCGCGGATCAGATACGCCCCGCCGCCCACCACGACCACCGCCGCGAACCGGCGTTGCATCGGTTTGTCCCAGTGCTTCTCGATCTGCCCCATCACCTCGCGTGCCCAGCGCGGCAGCGCCGCCGCCGTGTCGAGTTTGCCCGCGCGCAGCCGGGTGTCGAGTTCGCCCAGCGAATAGGCGCCATCCGAATTCAGCAATTCCAGCAAATAGTGGACGCCCTTCGCTTCGCCGGCCACATGCTTCTCGATCAGGCGGCCTTCATCGACGACCATCATCTCGATGGTGTTGAAGCCCAGACTCAAGATGCCAAAGGCTTTGGACTTGCGGAGGACCTTCTTGTCGGGCGGCATGTCGCCCTGCGCGTTCAGCAGGAAGTCAAACATCGCGCCCGCCGGCTGCGAGGTGAGCAGCACGTCGTCGATCGTCACCTGGTATTTCTTGTCCTTGCCGCCTTCGGGATCGGCCACCCACCAGGTGTGCGCGCCTTGCAGCAGGGCTTTCGTCTGAGCCTTGACCTGCTCGCCGCCCTCGCCCTGCGCGAGCGCAATGGGCAGCGCCACGATCACGTTGGTTCGCGTGGACCGTGATCGCCGTGGATTGATGAACCACCAGCGCGTTAGCGGCCATCGATCGACCTCAACACATCAGCGAGTGCCGCCGGATCATCAATGTGCTCAATAATCGCGAACCGTGATCCAATGTCGCCGGTGGTGGCATCTACCACCGAGTTGGCCGCCGTTGAAGGGGCGACTGACAGCGAGGTAATCGATGGCGGCGCGGGTGTGGGATTGAGCGCGCGCGAGCGCCACAGACCGCGAAAGAACTTGCCGATCAACAGTACGCTCAGCACACCGCTGATGACCATCACGATCGTGAGCACCAGCGAGCCGATCACATTTGTGCGCTGCGTGGTTGCGGCCTGATCGGCGTCAGCGCGGCTTTTTAGATCGAGCGCACTCTTCGTCGCCTGAACGCTGATCGCGACCGAGGTGGCAATCGCTTCATTGTCACGGCGTTTGGCTTCATTAGCCGCGTGAGTTGCATCGAGCGCAGCCTGTGTAGCGTTGGCTTGCAAGACCGCCGCAGTTTGGGTGGATCTGACTTCCAGCGCGCTGCGCGTTTGCTGCGCCGCCAACTCCAGTGCCGTTCGCGTCTGCTGAACAATGGCCGTGGCTTGCAAGGCCGCTGCATCGGCCGTGGCCTGAGCCGCCGCGATCTGCGCCTGCTGTTGCTGCGCGCTGGCCGTGGCCTGTTGCGCTTGAGCATAGGCTTGCGCTTGCAACGCGGCTGCTTGAGCCTGAGCGGCCGCGGCGGCTTGTTGAGCCTGCGCGGCACTCTGCTGTTGTGAATAGGCGCTCTGTGTGGCCAGCGCATTGAGCGTGGCCTGCGCGCCGTAGGCATCGATCAACGACAGCGTGGCAGCCTGACCCTGCGCGCTGTGCAGTGTTGCCGGCTGAAAGATCAACAGGCCGGTGAGCATGACGAGGCTGGTCACGAGCAGGGCGGTTCGTCGCTTCGTCGGGTGGTTCGTCGGGTTCGTCGGACGGTTCGTCGGGTTCGTCATCCAGTTTCACCTTGGTTCGTCGGTTCGTCGCTTGCCCCCATTTCAGCCGGTATTTCAAGGTACTGACGAACCGACGAAGCCAACACCCAGGCATTGCCCTGCTGCGGATCACACTCGATCCAGCCCTGCCGCGCCCACTGCGCCTGTTGGCGTCGCGCCTCTTTCTGGCCCAGCCCGCTCGTGCGCAGCCAGGCCTCCGTGAGCTTGCCCTCGTTCTCGGCCAGGCAGCGCGTAGCGAGGTCACGAACCTGGTCGGGCACGAGGGGCCGATTGGGCCGCGGTGTGACTCTTGACTGAGCGGGTGCTGCCTGTTGTCCGCGAGCCAGATCGATCAGGCGCTGCTTGTCGAAGTAGTAGGCTTGCAGCGTGCCGTGCTCAGTGAGCGCCCGTCCCGGCTGCTGGATCAATTCCGCGCCTGAGCGGCCGATCACAATGCGACTGATCTCCTTGCGCGCCACGCGGAAACACAGCCGCGTCGTGATCTGATCGCGCATCGGGCCGACCAGATCGGCGCTGATCGACTGGCCGCTGAAGATCAGATTGATCCCGAACTTGCGCGCCTCGGTCACGTTCTGAAAAGCCAGGTGCGCGAGGTCGCCGTTCTTCCCGCCGTCCTGATCGCAGGCGGATGAGAATTCATCGAACAAGGCGATGACGCGCGGCAGGCGCTGCGCGGGTTCAACGTGCGCGTTGAATTCAGCGAGATCGTCGGGATACAGACCCTGCGCGTGCAAGGCTTGAAACGCGGCCTTGCGCTGCTCGATCACGTCGCGGATCAGGTGCATGTGATCGATGAACTCTGTGACGGTGTGTGCCACAGGCGCGAGCAAGTTGCGGTGGCCAGCCAGCATCGGGAAGGTGTTATCGTGCAGATCGGCCAGCACGAGATGCAGATCATCCCGAAGTGCCGCAGATACGAGCGCGCGCAGTTCGGAAGATTTGCCGCTGCCCGTCATGCCGACGATCAGGCCATGCCCGAATTGCGACCACGGGATCGTGATCTCTTGATTGGAATCATCACGCCCCAGTCGCACGTAACCGGGTAGATGCTCAGGCGAGTCAAGCCGCGTCGGCAACACTTCACGCACATCCTCAATCACGGTGACCAGCCGGAAACCGGTATGGTTGGAGTAGGTCACGGGTTGACCTTTCAGCGTCGTGCTCAACTGATGTAGAAAGCCGGCCTGTTGGTAGGCTTCGAGTTTGCCGCCGACGGCGTCGGGAAAGATCGCGAACGAGAAGGTGCGACCGTGCCGCTGCGCCAGCTGCACTTCGCGGATGGCCGGCAGCGGCAGTCGCCGGTCGCGACAGGTCGCCGCCAGCGCGGTCATGAACTGATGGGTTTGCTCAATGTGGTGCGGCGTAATCATGTTGCCCTCCGTGGGGTGCGCCGATCAATCGCGTCTCGACTTCGTCCAGCCAGCCCGCCATCGGCTGCCCAGACGGACTGGACGTGACGATGCTGTACGGATAGGACGCGGTCAGCGGTGCTGATAACTGTGACACTTGTTCCGGTTCATCGCTTTCCAATAGGGGCCAGATGCCCGACAGTCCCACGCCGTCGATCACGGCGCTGCGTTTCGAGTGCTCCACGATCGCGAGCAGTTTTTGTTGATCGGGCACGTTGAGTTGCGGCAGCCATTCCCGCAGAAAATCCAGCGTCGGGTCGATGTGCTTGACGTCGATCGCGCCGTGCTTGCCCGGAACGGCCAGCACCGCACGGCTGTTTTGCGGGCCGTAGAAGCGCAGCGAGGCTTTGATCAACGCGGCGTGCGCGATGGCTTTGCCGCTGCGGTTGAGATACCAGACGACCGAAGCCATGGTGATCAGAATGGCGAGCAGGGCCGTGCCGATCAACAACCAGGCGCGCACGCCGGCGGCATCCGCTCCGACCGTGGCCGCGCGGACGCGGGCTTCACCTTCGAGCGCTGTTTGCGTCGTGACGATTTTGAACTGCGCAGCCTGTAGTGTCGCCGTCAGACTCAGCGAGTTCTTGAGCGCGTCGATTTCCATGGCGCTGCGTGTGGCGTCAGCAGAGACGACCTCCGCAGTGGCGCGGGTGTTGATCGCGCCCTGCGTGGCTTGCGCATGGAGTGCGACCGCATCACGTGTGGCCTGCATGAAGGCTTCACGTTCACGCGCCGCTGCGTTGGAGTTCGCGGCCACGATCGTCGCGTCGGCGACCGCCTGATCCGCGCGGCAGTCGGGCAGATTCGGATCAGCCGTGCAGCGATCGACCGTTGGCGCGCAGGCGCTCAAGCTGATCAGCGTGAGGGTGATCGTGAGATTCTGACAGTGGCTGTTCATGGCCTAAAACCCCATGCTTTTCGGTAGTCGCTTCGATCGCGTGCGACGGACCGAAGATAGCGCGTCGATACTCGCTACCGGCAGTTGTGGTCGAGTGGGCTGATCGATCACGTGCGGCCACGGCATCGGCTTTGGATCGAGCCGTAAGCCCTGCACGGCAGTGCGTGTTAGATCAAGCAACACAGGTTGTCGGGCTATCAGGACTAAGACTGCGATCACCAGCAAGCCCGCGACTGCAAGCAGTCCTGTCAATGCTTGCAGACCGCCGACGATGACCGAACTGCCGCCCATTACGATCGCAACGATCAGCGCGATCACGATCAATCTTGAGCGCACAATCGAGCGTGCCAGCAGCGTGACCAGGATCAACGCGGCCAGGATGATCAAGGCCAGCAACGGCAGCGCACTGGTCAGATCAAGGGACGGTAGATCAACGGGCAATCTGAAATCGATCATGGTGTAACTCCTCGGTTATGCGCTGGATACATGTCTCCCTGAAATCAAACCGCACTTACTTCCCAATCCGTCGAGCGCGTAGCCCGGCGCGCAGGGG
>JAUQXD010001377.1 GCA_030834835.1 Thermoflexales bacterium
CTCTTGCGTTCCAGCATGGTCAGCACTGCCGCGAGATCGCCGACCTTCTGAATGGCGGGCGCGGACAGTTCGCGCAAGGGCGCGCCCATCTCGCGCGCGATGATGGCGGCCAGCGTGGTCTTGCCAGTGCCGGGCGGGCCGTGAAACAGGATGTGATCGACCGGTTCGTCGCGGCGTTTGGCGGCGGCGATGATCAGGCCGAGGCCGCCTTTGATGTGTTCCTGCCCGACAAAGTCGGTGAGCGCCTTGGGACGCAGACTCACTTCGATCACGGCTTCGCCGGGAATGAGGGCGGGCGTGGTCTCAGCCATGCGCCACCGCCGCCACCGCCGGTGAATTGAGCGGCATGATGATCGGTTCGCCATCTGCGGCAACAGTGTGGGCATCCCAGACCATTGCCTGCAGTCGGCCGTCGAATAGTTCAATCCGCACGACGGCTTGCTCGCCGCGCGCGGCATCAGGCACGATCACTTCGACATGCGTTGAGAGCCGGATGACGATCGGCTGCGAGCGGGTCGCATCGTCGCCATCGGTGAGTTGAAACGTCAAGTCTTGATACATGGGGGTTTCCTCGATGAGATTTCGATCACGCGCCAGCGGGCTTTGGTCCGGCCACGCGCGGGTTCATACACCCACACTTGCTTGCGCGTGTGGCGGGGCGTGGGCCAGGCCCGTAACTGCTGGAGCGTCAGGCGGAGCGATTGACCGGCTTTCTTCACTTGCACCAGCAGCACTTCGCGGGTGTTGAAGGCCGCCAGATCGACCGGGCTGTGTGAGCCGGCGCTGCGGACCACGACATAGCCTTGTTGTCGCAGCACATCTCGCGCCAGATATTCGAGCCGCACGCCGCGTTGATAGGCAGTCATGCTGAAGTTCCTCCGTTTGCGATCGACGAACAGGCTCAGCGGGTATGACACCGCTGAGCCTGTTTGACGATCAAGCTATTCAGTTGTGAGCGGCGACGATCACCTAATCAGGTTCATCGCCGGCAGCTGCCTCGGACTTCGCGTCGTCAACGATGATCGTCGGGACGCTGTACAACACGAGACCCCAATCGATGTATTCCTTGCCGTTGTAGTCGCGCTTGTCGCAGAACAGCTTGCCGCGCACGCTGACCTTCTGGCCCTTCTTCAGCTCGGCCAGCGCAACGGGCACGTTTTCATCCCAGCCGCCCGCGTCGAGCGGTTTGGCGAAGGCCTGGATCTGCAACCAGATCGGGTCTTTGTCCTCGCCCTGAAAGATCGCCAGCGAGGTCTTGCACCAGGCGCGCCCGTCGGCGCTGTAGCGCATCACCGGTTCCTGGCCGAGTCGGCCAATCCCGGTGAAGAGATTCATCGGCGGGGCCTTCTTGTCAACGGACTTCTTGGGTGCTGTAGTTTGAGTCGGCATTACATTTCCTCCGTGTGAGATTGAGTTATGGATGTGGCAGCCACACCTGTCGGGCCGCCGTTTCGTCGTTCACATTCGCTTCTAACTGCGCAGAACCCGCACTGCCAAACTTCTTCGGCCTCCGTGAGAATCGGCGGCAGATCAGGCTGCATGGCCAGCGTCACGCGCTCGATCAGGTATCGCTCGGCATCTTCGAACGACAACATCTCGACGGGCACGCGACGCTGAGTGTCCATGTCCTGATACACCAACTCGCTCTGATCGACCTCAATGCCATGCCGATGCAACAGCAGTCGATACAGGCTGAGTTGCAGGGCGTGATGCAGTTTAGCGCGCGGTTCGCCGATCACTTCGATCGTTTTTACCGTGTGCTGAGCAAGCCGACAATGCGGACAGTCGATCGACTTGCGGCGCAGCGCATACGGCCCTTCGCTGATCACCTGATCGGTTTCGGGGCATACGTACGAACGCCAGCCGGTCGGTACGCTCTTCGTCGTCTTGAAATCCAGGAGCCGCCGTTCATCGAGCAACACCAGATCGGGTTGGCCGGTGACTTCAACGTGTTGACCAGTGCGTGTTTCAACGGTCATTGCGAAGCGTTTCTCCGCAATGATTTGATCGGCTTCGTCGGCATACTGCGCCGCGACGCCATGCATCAAGGTTCCACGATAAGCCCAGTACGACTGGGCGGGCTTGAGCCAGTATGGCGTTTCGCGCATTAACCGTGCCTTGCGCACGCAGCCGATCAGCGTTGTCCCAGTTAGGCCGAAGCCGGCCCTGAGCAAAGCCGCAGGGTCATCGGGCCGCAGACCGCGCACGATACCGGCAATCACCGGGGCCGTTTGATGGCAACCCGGCAACGCGCCACTTCGTGCGCACGCGAGACACGCGGCGATCGGGACTGGCATGTCGGTTGCATCACAGATAAAGCCGCACAAGGGCATAGCGATCTCCTGAAACGAGCGTGTGATCGATGATTTGATCACACGCTCGCTGATAGTTGAGACGCTACGCCGGTTGGAGTTGCAAAGCGAGCAACGCCGCCGCTTTGTCCTTCAACGCTTGCGACTCGGGCGTGGTCACGGCCATCTTGGTCGCGTACCACTCCAACACCTGCGCCGACACTTCGCTCAACTTCTTGCCCGCGTGCTTGCTCTGGATCGCGGGCGGAATCACGTAGTTGAGCAGCGCGGTCAACTCGGCATCGTGACCATTGTCGGCGGATGCGGCCGGCGCTGGATCAGCAGTGGTCTTCGCCGGAGTTGCTCTGACGGACGGTTTCGGATCGGCTTTCTTGCCATTGTCACCGAAGGTCGCCGCATTGCGATGCGACAACTGCCCTTTGTACACGGGCAATTGCCACGTCAACTTGGCGAAGGCCGCGCCGATGGCATTGGTCAGCGCGCCACGCACCGCATACGACTCGACTTCATTGTCGTTGCCACCCGTCGCCGTGATTGGCTCGCTGATCAACACCTTGCCGTTCGCGTCGATCAAGCGATAGCGCACGATCAACTTGTGCAGCGACGCGGTGTAGACGGTGTACTCGCGCCCCGACTTGGCGGTGCGCGCCTCAGCAGTGATCGTAAGATCGGCCGGTGCAAAGTCATACCACCAACCGAAACCGATCGGGCCGAAGGTCTTCGTTGCAACCTCAGTCAGATAGGCCGGATCGATGTCGGTCAGATCGCTGGCGCCCGGCACGGGCTTGTAGGCCGAGGCGGGCAGCGGCTTCTGCATCTCGGTGACGACCTGCTCCAGCGTGAAGCCGGTGACGGTTTTGGCCGTCGTGAAGTCAAACGGTTGTTCGTCCATGTGTAGCGATTCCTCCATTTTGAGATGTGAGTCGATGAGATGTGATATGCAGTCTCGATCGTCATCGACGGCGATCAAGACCCATGTTGAACTGCATTGCCTCCGTTGAGATCAATAGTTATCCTCCGATGAAGCCTCGATATGAGGCGAGATGGGTAAACGAAAAAGCCCCGCTTCGGGTGAAGTGGGGCGGCGTCGTTCCAGCGCCAGGAGAGACGCCTGAAATCAGGCGCGACTCAACGGGAGAAAAATGGCAGATTAACTATCTAAACCATGATGTATGGACTGTAGGCGTCAATGAGTCCGATCCACTGGTTGCAACGCCACATTCAATTTCCAGCAGGCACAATCTTTATGAATCACTTTGTCTTTGCGTCTTCATCCTGTAAAATGGAGGCGTCATGCTGTACCAAGTCCGAGGAGAGTAACCATGCCCAACGCATCGCACGACATTCAGCGCTACCTCGACCGACCACTTGACGCTTTGATGCAGGAATTCGACCTCTACGCTGAAACCGCCGCCGGCACTATCAAAGGGCTAGGCACATCATGGGAAAAGATCGTGCCTGCGCTGAAGCAAAAGGTGTGTGCCGAAGGGAACTGGTGTGAGCGTCGGCAAGACGCCCGCTTCGATGATCCAACCAACGTCATCCTGGCGTTGGTCAGCATGGTCGGCGACGAAGCGACGCGCTTCGCCGTGCCCGCCGCATTGATTGCCGTCATCCTCTTCAAGCGTGGGATCGATCAGTTTTGCGGTTGCGCGCCGATCGGGGCGAAGAAAGAATCGGCGTGAAGCGGCGTCATTGCCCACTGATCATTGTGCATTGTTAATTGGTCATTCCAAAGGACTTCTCATGCCATCATTACCTCCCGAACTCCGCGTCGAGATTCGCAAAGTCGGCGATCAATATCTGGCCGTGACCGAGCGCGCCAACGGCGGCGAGATTTGCTCGAACACCTTCAAGCACGATCCCGACAAGCTGATCCACCTTGAGCCGCAGTGGATGCTGGAACGCGGCGCGCGCACCGTGGCCGAATCGTTGCGGGCCGACACCGACACCGCCAACCGCCCGCCGGATGACAAGTTGCTGATCGATTACGGCCAACGGTTATATGGCTATCTCTTCGGCGATGGCGCGAAGTTGCGCGGCTTCTTTGAATTCAACGATGCTTATCGCAGCGAGGCCCGCCTGACGCTGCGCTTGCATCCCGAGGCCGCCGCGCTGTGGAGCCTGCCGTGGGAGTATCTGCACGACGGCACGGACTTCATGGGCCTCAACGGTCGATTGTTATTACACCGCATGCCGCACGGCATGGCCGAACTGCATCCCGCCGAGAGCGCGCCGCCGCTACGCATCCTCGTCATCATCGCCTCGCCCGACGATCAGGCCGAACTGGATGTGGAGCGCGAACTGGCCGTGATGCAAGAGGCGCTCGACGAATTGCGCCGCGCCGATCAGGTGCAGGTGGACTACCTCGACGACGCGACGCTGGCCGGGTTGCAAAACAAGTTGTCGGAAGTGCCCTATCACGTGCTGCACTTTACCGGCCATGGCGCTTTCATCGACGCCGAAGGCGCCACCGAAGGTAAGTTGTGTTTTGAAGATGACGCGGGCCAAACGGATCTGATCGGGCCTGGGGAACTACGCCCGTTGCTGATTGGCCAGCGCGATCTGCGCCTGATCATTTTATCGGCGTGCCAAAGCGCCAAGACCAGCGGACTGGACGCCTTCGACAGCGTGGCGACGGGCCTGCTGCAAGCCGATGTGCCCGCCGTGTTGGCGATGCAGTTCAGCATCCTCGACACTTCGGCGATTGAGTTGGCGCGTGTGTTTTACACCGAATTGGCGCGTGGCCGCACACCCGAAGAGGCGCTGAAGCAAACCCGATTGGCCTTGCGCCACCTCGATGAAGCCCGGCCTTGCGAAGCGCGCCGCTTCGATTGGGGTGTGCCCGCGTTGTATGTGCGCGCACCGGGTTTGCGGTTGATCGATCCCGCGCGTCCTGTCGGGCAAGATGCCGTCTTGCCCCAACAACGTGATTTGGGCGGGCTGATGTTGCCGCGCAATTTCGTCGGGCGGCGCGCGGAACTGCGAGCGCTGCGGCGGGCCTTGCGCGAACGCATACCGATGTATGTGCGCGGCATCGGCGGCATCGGCAAGACGACGGTGATCGCCAAGCTGCTGCAACGGTCCGGCCTTGATCTTGACGCGAATCCATTGGTCATTCGCTGCCATGAATTGACGCAGCCCGTCGATGCGCTCAATAAGATCGCGTCGTTCTGGCAGGCGCAGGGCAAGGCTAATCACGCCGAGGCCGCCGCGCTGCTGTTGGCGTCGGGGCGCGATCCAGCCGATCGGGCGCGCGAGGCGCTTCAACTGATCGGCTCGCGCCGCTACGTGATCGTGTTTGATAATCTGGAATCGTGGCTGGAACAGACGACCGACGACGGACCACCGACCACGATCAGTCGTCCAGCGTCGATCGTCGATCTCACTATGTGTGACATCCTGCGCGGCCTACTCTCCGCCCACGATGTGCGCACGACGTTGATCTTCACAGGCCGCTATCGCTGGGCGGGATTCGAGGCGCTGCCGCCACAAAACCGCTTGGACATTCACCTGCCCAGCCTGACGATGCGGCAAGCGATCCTACTGATGAACGCCCTGCCCCGATTGAAGACCGCGCCGTTGAACGATCAACTGGCGACGTATCGACGCGTGGGCGGCCACCCCAAGACACTGGAACTGCTGGACAGTTGGCTCGGCACAGGCCGATCCTTGCACGCCCTGCTGAACGATCCCGTTCTGGGCGAGCGGCTGGCCGACGAATGGGCCGCCTACTTCCTCGACGATTTACTGGCCCGCCTCACGCCCAATGAACGCGCCGCCCTCACCGCCCTCGCCATCCTCGAAGAACCCTTTTGGTGGCAGGTGGCTCGCGATCTTCTCGCTATACCCCCTCGCCCCTTGGGAGAGGGCTGGGGCGAGGGGAGTGAGAGTGCAATCCAATCCCTGCTAACCCACCTGCTTGATCTCTCTCTCATCCAATTTCACGCCGCTGGCACAACCGCCCCGTGGTACACCGTGCACTCAGTCGTGCACGAATACCTACTGCACCCCCTCACCGCCGACGCCCGCCGTGACTTGCATCTCCGCGCCGCCGCTTTTTACGGCGAACCATTCGTCCAAGTCGTGCGGGAATACGCAGTTCAGAGTGGCCAAACGTGGACCGACGAACAAATCGAACAATTGGTCCTCTCTGGGCATGGCACGGTACGTGCGTGGACTCACCAAACTCACCAAACCCAAGACATGGATCGCGCCCACTGGGCGATGGATCGCGCCCTGCAATGGCAGCACCATCTCTTTCAGGCTGGGCAGGTCATGCCTGCGGCTGAAATCGTCATCGCCGTGTTTGACATTCTTGCCCGCTGGGGTAAGCGTGACCAAGCCAAGGCCCTCTTACGCCGCACCATCGATTCGCTGGAAGGTCCCAATCGCGCAGTCGCGCAGAGCAATCTAGCGAACATGTTACAAGATGAAGGACGCTTGACTGAAGCGCTACAAGTATACGATGAGGTGTACCAGATCTTTGCAACGATGGAAGCAAAACAACAAATAATGACGACGTTGTCGCAGATAAGCATCATCTACCAGCAAGTGGGCGACTACGACCGCGCCATCGAGAAGCTGCAAGCCACGCTACAAATCAGCCGTAAGATCGAAGACGAAGAAGGCCAGGCCATCAGCCAGCACCACCTCTCGATGCTCTATCGCAAAAAGAAAGATTACGACGCGGCGTTGACCCATAGCCAGCAGGCGGAGGCCATTGATCGCGAGCAGGGTGACATGGCAGGCCTCGCCGCCGACCTTTTCGAGCAGGGCAATATCTTCACCGCCCTCGACCGCAAGCAAGACGCTTTCCAGCGCTTCAGTGAGAGCCTGAAGATCTGTCGCCGCATCGGGAGTGAGTCCGGCGCGGCGGTCAGCCTCGGCGAACTGGGCAAGTTGTATCTGGACTCCGGCATGATGCGCGAGGCGATTGCGGC